>NZ_JAYGHR010000066.1:0-140290 GCF_034932365.1 Limnoraphis robusta BA-68 BA1
GTCGGATTTTTGAGGTCGGGTAGAGACGCGAGCATAGATAACAGTGGCGCGTCTTCCTCCGTTTTCTGATTCCTCTTTGATGAACTTTTCGATGTCGTATCGCCTTTGTCCTGACGGCGTTTTGATCCTGTTGATTTTACCGTCTGCTTCCCATCGTCTGAGTGTTCGGAGGCCAACTCCCAGAGTGTTAGCTGCTTCATTGGGTTTAACAAATTTAGCCATACCTAATTATCGCAGAGTATGGCATTGTCCAGCATTGTCCAGTCAATTTACAATTAGAGGCATTGCGATCAACCTTAAAAAACCGGGTTTTTAGCTGTACCTGAATTATCCCCTGGAGGGGGATAGGAATTTTGTGCTATCATATAAATGCCCCCCAGGGGGATATTTGTGGAATCTCTAACTTCATATCTTAAATAAGATAAACTTAAGTAACGAATTTTTAAGAAAACGGTTTAAAAGTTAGATTGTCGTATAGGAGCGAACCTTGACTACTACTCAGCCTGCTCAACCCCCTGCTAAATTTCAGATTTTCTTAAGAAAAGTTCAACTTTCTCAGAAATGGATGCTGTTCGGAGCGGCGATTTTTCTGGTGTGCGTTCCGGTGTTTTTTCAAGCGCCCCTGGTGCGAAGCTGGCCCGTGTTCACTCTGTTAATGACTATCGGATGGCTAGCAACGAGTCTACTGTTAATGCGATCGCGTTCAACCTGGGTGTGGGGAGACTTATTGCTGGGGTTTACCTTAAGTTGGTTAACGGGATCGATCTATTGGGGTTGGCTGCGGGGAGAACCGCTTCTTCATCTTCCCATTGAAGCGTTAGGCGTTCCTTTTGCTTGCTGGTGTCTACATCGGGGATGGGGAAAAGTCGGAAATTGGTTTTATTTGGGTTCATTATTTGGAACGGCTGTTACAGATGGATATTTTTACATCACGGGTTTAATTCCCAACTGGCGACAACTGATGACCGTAGACCCTACGTTCGCCGTTTCCATCTTGCAAGACGCCTTAGAACGGGTTACTACCCCTTGGGGGATCAGTTGGGCGGTTGTTTTAGTGATGCTGCTGTTAGGTGTAGGTTTATTGCCGTTACAATCGAAGCAATTACATAAATGGGTGTTTAGTGGAGCGGTTTTGAGTACAATCTTAGTAGATAGCTTGTTCTTGATAGCAGCCTGTGCCGCCTAAGAACGGACATGGGTGGAGGTTGGGGTGCATCTAACACGAGAACGGCTTTACTAACAGCCTTAGTGCCGTTTCAACCTGAAAAGGGAAAGAAAAAGATAGATCTTTCTAGATTAAAGACTAAAATAGAATCGATCAGGGCGACGCTGAATAATCTCCCAAGTTCAGGTTGGGTGTTATAAACTTTTGTTGGGCGAGATAAATATCTAGCTCCCAATCTCCAAAAACCCAGTGTCCTATCTCAATCTGTTGTGAAATTGCAACACACCCCTCACCTATTAATTCTCAGTGACGGTGGCAAAAAATATTTGCCACTTGTTGGTAAAAACTATTGGACATTGGGCCGCAGCGACGACAACAACTTTGTGATCCGCGATCGATGGATTTCCCGTAATCATGCGATCTTGCAACGTATGGAAAGCGGAGATTTTTATCTGATTGATCTCGGAAGTCGCAATGGTTCCTTTGTAAATGGTCGCCGAGCTACAATTCCAATCACGTTGGAGGATGGCGATCAGATTATATTTGGCCAAACGGAGATGGAGTTTCACTGTCCATCGATCAGACCCCAAGCAGATGACACTGAACCGGAGTCAGAAGATTTTACCGCTACGCTCACGGTGCGCCGTTTGATTACGGTTATGGTGATTGATATTCGAGACTTCACCGTGTTAACGCGACAGCTCGATGAACGCTTACTCTCTGAAGTCATGGGACGGTGGTTCCGTGAAGCCGGAGAAATTGTCCGCGAACATGGTACCTGGGTTGATAAGTATATTGGCGATGCGATTATGGTGGTTTGGTTTCATGGGGCGCAGGGCGTTAGTTCCCAAGAAATGTTACAGATTTGTGATGCCTTGAGAACGTTACACGAGACGACAGAAGCCATCAGCAACGCCTATCCCCTCCCCTTCCCCTTGCGAGTGGGTGCAGGGCTAAATACGGGCTATGCAATGGTGGGAAATACAGGGGGTAGCGGTAATTCAGATTATACTGCGTTGGGAGATACCGTTAACGCGGCGTTTCGACTGGAATCTTCGACTAAACAACTGGGGATGGATATTGCGTTGGGCGAAACTACTTATAAATATCTGTCTCAGTTACATTCAGAGAATACGTTTGAACAGCATAGTGTTCATCTCAAGGGTTATGATACTCCCACGATTACTTATGCCTCAACTTTTGCAGGTTTAAATGACTTTTTAGAAAGGGTAGGAGGTTCAAAACCTTAATAAAAACCACGCTCGACACCAAGACACAAAGAGGTAATTTTAGTGTTTTTTTAGGTGAGTTGAAGTAATAAAAACCACAAAGGCACAAAGACACAAAGAGGTCATTTTAGTGTTTTTGAGGTGAGTTGAAGTCATAAAAACCACAAAGGCACAAAGACACAAAGAGGTCATTTTAGTGTTTTTTCAGGTGAGTTGAAGTCATAAAAACCACAAAGACACAAAGACACCAAGAGGTAATTTTAGTGTTTTTGAGGTGAGTTTTTCCCTGAATAATTATTCCCCCTCGCCTTCTAGGAGAGGGGGTTAGGGGGAGAGGTCAAACCCAAAACTGCATAACTCAACACCCCTCAGACATAGGTGATAATGAACTTGGCGTGACTATCTACCCGATGAAGCGAACTACCCTCAACCCCTTTCTTTGGCTAACTGTTGTTATTGGATGTTCTGGACTGTTAACGGGAACGCCTCAACCTGTTATCGGACAGACAAATTCTGCTGTATTATTGGTTCAACAGTCTGATGAACTCGAAGAAGCAAAACGACTCGAACAACAGGTTATTCAACTCTATCAACAAGGCAAATATAACGAAGCAATACCCATAGCAGAAAGGGTTCTAGAAATACAAGAGAGAATTTTAGGAGAAAATAACCCCGATGTCGCCACCAGCCTCAACAATTTGGCATTACTCTACCATTCCCAAGGACGCTACCAGATAGCCGAACCCCTCTACCAACGTTCCTTAGCTATCCGTGAGAAAGCCTTGGGAACTGAACATCCCAATGTTGCCACCAGCCTCAACAACTTGGCATCACTCTACGAGTCTCAAGGACGCTACAACCAAGCGGAACCCCTCTACCAACGTTCTTTAGCTATCCGTGAGAAAGTCTTGGGAACTGAACATCCCGATGTTGCTACCAGCCTCAACGGTTTGGCATCACTCTACTGGAAACAAGGACGCTACAACCAAGCAGAACCCCTTTTGCAACGTTCTTTAGCTATCTGGGAGAAAGCGCTATCGACAGAACATCCCCATGTCGCTACCAGCCTCAACAACTTGGCAGGACTCTACCGTTCCCAAGGACGCTATCCTGAAGCCGAACCTCTTTACAAACGTTCCTTAGCTATACTTGAGAAAGTCTTGGGAACAGAACATCCCCATGTCGCTACCAGCCTCAACAACTTGGCATCACTCTACGAGTCTCAAGGACGCTACACTGATGCTGAACCCCTCCATCAACGTTCCTTAGCTATCCGTGAGAAAGTCTTGGGAACTGAACATCCCGATGTTGCTACCAGCCTCAACGGTTTGGCATCACTCTACCGCTTACAAGGACGCTACAATCAGGCCGAACCCCTTTTCCAACGTTCTTTAGCTATCCGTGAGAAAGCCTTGGGAACAGAACATCCCGATGTTGCTACCAGCCTCAATAACTTGGCACACCTCTACGAGTCTCAAGGACGCTACAATGAAGCTGAACCCCTCTTGCAACGTTCTTTAGCTATCCGTGAGAAAGCCTTGGGAACAGAACATCCCGATGTTGCTACCAGCCTCAATAACTTGGCACACCTCTACGAGTCTCAAGGACGCTACAACGAAGCTGAACCCCTCTTGCAACGTTCCTTAGCTATTCTTGAGAAAGCCTTGGGAAAAAACCATCCCCATGTTGCAGGCAGCCTCAACAACTTGGCAGGACTCTACAACTCCCAAGGACGCTACGATGAAGCCGAACCCCTCTACCAACGTTCCTTAGACATTCGTGAGAAAACTTTGGGGGAAAATCATCCCGATGTTGCACTCAGCCTCAACAACTTGGCAGGACTCTACCGTGACCAAGGACGCTACGATGAAGCCGAACCTCTTTATCAACGTTCCTTAGCTATCTATGAGAAAGCCTTGGGAGAAAACCATCCCGATGTCGCACCAAGCCTCAACAACTTGGCAGGACTCTACCGTCACCAAGGACGCTTTGATGAAGCCGAACCCCTCTACAAACGTTCCTTAGACATTCGTGAGAAAACTTTGGGGGAAAATCATCCCGATGTTGCACTCAGCCTCAACAACTTGGCAGGACTCTACCTTGACCAAGGACGCTTTGATGAAGCCGAACCCCTCTATCAACGTTCCTTAGCGATTCGTGAGAAAGCCTTGGGAGAAAACCATCCCGATGTCGCACAAAGCCTCAACAACTTGGCATTACTCTATGACTCCCAAGGACGCTACGATGAAGCCGAACCCCTCTACCAACGTTCCCTAGCTATCTGGGAGAAAGCCTTGGGAGAAAACCATCCCCATGTCGCCACCAGCCTCAACAACTTGGCAGGACTCTACCAGTCTCAAGGCGATACAACCCAAGCCATTAACTTTCTGAGTCGAGGACTAGAAGTGCAAGAACAAAACCTGAATGTTCTCCTCGCAACGGGTTCGGAACGTCAGAAACAAGACTCAATGAAAACAGTTTTAGGGACGACTTATGCTACTGTTTCTCTGCATATCAAAGATGCACCGAAGAACTCAGATGCCGCGCGTTTAGCGTTAACAACCCTTCTCCGTCGCAAAGGTCGGATTTTGGATGTGATGACCGATAACTTACAACTGTTGCGAGAAAATATTACCCCGGAAAATCAACAATTTCTCGATGAATTAGCCGCAGTTAGAACTCAACTCGCGACTTTTATTTATAATAAGCCCGAAAATATCCCCGATGAACAATACCGTCAACAGGTTGCAAATTTAAGAGAAAAATCAGAACAACTCGAAGCCGAACTTTCTAGTCGCAGTGCAGAATTTAGAACCATTTCAGAACCCGTTACCATTGAAGCAGTACAACAGTTGATTCCCGAAGATGCGGCGTTAGTTGAATTTGTATTATATCAACCTTATGATGCTAAAGCGACTTTTGGAAAAAAATATGGAAAACCTCATTATGCGGCTTATATTCTCAAATCTTCCGGTGAACCGCAATGGGTAGATTTGGGAGAAGCTGAACCCATTCACAGAGCGGCTTTCTTTCGCTTCAATTTAGACCTGAAAGATTCAAAAGATACTGGAAATTCGGATAAGGTTAAACAAAGCGGACGCAAACTTGATGAACGGTTAATGCAATCAATTCGGGAAAAGTTGGGGAATGTTAATCATATTATTGTATCACCGGATGCCCAGTTAAACTTGATTCCGTTTGCGGCGTTGGTTGATGAAAATAATCGCTATTTGATAGAAACTTATAAAATCACTTATCTAACAACTGGACGAGATTTAATTCGTTTGCAACTTGAATATTCTCACAAACAAGCGCCTGTTATTGTTGCTAACCCGGACTATGATAAACCGGGTGAACCGATAACGGTTGCAGTTTCCAAAAACTCGGAAAGCTCCCCTGCCCCCAAACCCCCAACATTGGGCAGGGCCGTTTCATTCTCAACCAGAAATTTGATGACCTAACCCCCCAACCCCCTTCCCTGCAAGGGAAGGAGGAGTAATTAATAGTTTTAGACATTTAATAATAAAAAAAAATACTCCCCTCTCCTCGTAGGAGAGGGGTTGGGGGAGAGGTTCTAAGCAAATGTTTATCGACTTTGAAACAGCCCTGCCAACATTGGGGGCTTTGAAAGATGGGAATAATTCTGGGGACTTGGAAATTTCCCCCCAAACTTGGGGGGATAGAGGGGGGCTATCCCAAACTCGCGGAATGAATCAACTTTCGAGAGGAGTTGAGATGAGTTTTGGGGCGTTACCGGGAACGGCGGAAGAAGCAAAAGTGATTGCACCTTTATTGTCTGATGTTTTATTATTGACTCAATCTCAAGCAACTGAAAATGCAGTTAAACAGTTAGACGCACCGAAAATTATACATATTGCAACTCATGGTTTTTTTCTCCCCAATCTTCCTAGAGTTGAACCGGATAATACTTTGGGGTTTATCTCAGAAAACACTCAACAAAATACCCCTATTCAAGAAAATCCGTTAATTCGTTCCGGCTTGGCGTTGGCGGGTTTTAATCCCCGTGAAAGCGGTTCGGATGATGGGGTGTTAACTGCGTTGGAAGTGGCAAATTTAAAGCTAAGAGGGACTAAATTGGTGGTGTTATCGGCTTGTGAAACGGGGTTAGGAGAGATTGAAAATGGTGAAGGGGTTTATGGTTTACGTCGGGCGTTTACGTTGGCGGGTTCGGAAAGTCAATTAATGAGTTTATGGAAAGTAAATGATGAAGGAACGAAGGAATTAATGATTAAATATTATCAACGGTTGTTGCAAAATCAAGGGCGTTCGGATGCGTGGCGTCAAACCCAGTTGGAAATGTTAAATTCTCAACAGTATCAGCACCCCTATTTTTGGGCGGCGTTTGTTCCCATTGGAGATTGGACGCCGATGGAACGTTAATTGTGTAGGGGGGGTTCTTCCACAATGTATGTTTATGATCAATAATTGATATAAAATTGTTTTTGAAACGTGACGGATCAAACATCTCCTACAACTCAAGCAACAGAAGTCGTCGTTATCGGCAGTGGTATAGGCGGTTTAAGTTGTGCAGCAATACTTGCCCGCTATGGCTTCGCGGTGACGGTTTGTGAAAGTCATACTATTCCCGGTGGGGCGGCGCATGGCTTTGAACGCAATGGCTACATCTTCGACTCTGGGCCATCGCTGTATTCGGGGATGTCCTCCAGTCCCTCTACGAACCCGTTAAAACAAGTTCTCGATGCGATAGGCGAGGATATTTCTTGGAAAACCTATGATGTCTGGGGCTGTCGTTTACCGGAAGGTGATTTTGATACCTCTGTGGGGGCGGATCAATTTTGTGACGTGTTGATGCGGTTACGAGGGCCAGAAGCAGTCAGAGAATGGCGTGAACTTCAACGGGTGATGGCTCCGCTTAAAGATGCGGCGATCGCTTTACCGATGGCGGCGATGCGCTATGATTTGGGTGCAGTGTTGACGTTAGGTCGCTTCGCCCTTCCTCTGTTACAAAGTCTTCCCTACGCTTCTAAACTAACGGGAGCATTCGGCCCTATTATGGATGAGGTAATTAAAGATCCCTTTATCCGCAATTGGTTGGATATGTTGTGTTTTCTGTTATCTGGACTGCCTGCGAGTGGCACCAGTGCGGCGGAAGTGGCGTTTATGTTTGCGGAGTGGTACAGACCCGAAGTGGTGTTAGATTATCCCGTAGGTGGCAGTGCGGCATTGGTTGAGGCGATGGTACGCGGACTGAAAAAGTATGGGGGTGATCTCAAACTGGGCGCTCATGTGGAACAGGTTTTAGTCGAAAATAATCGAGCGGTGGGCGTGCGTTTGCGGGGCGGTGAAGAAATTCGGGCTTCTAAAGCGGTGGTTTCTGCGGCTTCGGTTTGGGATACGCTGAAGTTAATTCCCTTGGGGGCGTTACCGCAAGAGTTTGTGAAAGCGCGATCGCAAACTCCTGACTGTGAGAGTTTTATGCACCTGCATCTCGGTATTGACGCAACGGGTTTACCGGAAGATCTCGCTTGTCATTATATTACAGTCAATGACTGGGAAAAAGGCATTACTTCGCCTCTGAATTTGATTGTCATGTCTATTCCAACGGTTTTAGATCCGTCTCTCGCACCGCCCGGAAAACACGTTATTCATGTTTACACGCCGGGGAATGAACCTTATGATCTGTGGGAGGGTTTAGATCGTCGTAGTCGGGAATATGCCCAACTGAAAGCTGAACGGGCGGAACCGATGTGGCAAGCCTTAGAACGGGTTATTCCTGATGTGCGATCGCGCTGTGAGGTAACGTTGGTGGGGACACCGCTTACCCATGAACGCTTTTTACGCCGTTACAGAGGCTCCTACGGCCCTGCAATTCCAGCAGGACAGGGGACGTTTCCCGGCTCTCAAACGCCCTTAGCGGGGCTGTTATGCTGCGGAGATTCAACGTTTCCAGGGATTGGTTTACCTGCGGTGGCGGCCAGTGGGATGATTGCGGCAAATACGTTGACGTCGGTTCAAAAACACTGGGAAATGTTGGATGAAATTGGTTATAAAGTTTGAGGGAAAATCGCGTTCTAAAATCTAATGGGTGAGCAGTTCTTCAACAGTGAGAGAAAATTCTGGAAACGTTGGCGAAATAATGCGTTCGCTTCCTTGATAGCGATTCATTTGATAGGTTTTATTCTCATCGAGTACACAGACAAAAACTGTGGGGAGTTTCGGGTTTCCTAAATAACTGCGACTGGCAACGGCTAAATAATCGACTATCCAATATTCAGGTATACCCAAACGTTGATACTCTTCCAGTTTATCTACATAGTCATCTTCCCAATTTGTTGAGACAATTTCTACAACTAATTGTGGGGGTTCAAGGAGTGCCGAATAGGCTGTTGGTTGAGCTTCCCAAAGGGTTTTATCAACAACAGTAATATCAGGATGGCGTCCTTGTTCTTGTCCTTGTGCGGTTTGAGTTTTAATCACAATTCTACCCGAAACTCGATAGTTTAGTTTCAGCCGTTTTACTTCATCTTTCAGTAGATCTGTAATATACTCAGCAATGGTTTCATGGCGTCGAGTAGGAAGTTTCCTCATTATTTCACCGTTAACAAGTTCGTAGTATCCTTCTTCATCTGGAAGTTGGCTGAGAAATTTCTCGAATGTGAGTTGAGAGGTACTAGGTGTTGTGATCATGGTTAAAATAGGGGAATAGGTTTAAGTGCGATCGCGTTTCAAGATTTTGGTTTTGGTGGTCTAGCTAAAACATCAGAATTACTACCTCCAGAGTTATCCTTTGGTTTTGTCTGTTTTTGAGGTTGCTGACTTTTCTTGATTGGCTTACCTTTATTTTGACCTTTAAGTATAGGTTTAGAAGTGCTACCCGAACTACCAGAAGCACCTCCAGACCCGGCTGATTTTGACGGCGATGAAGGAGAGTTATTAAGCCTACGATTATCAGGTAAACCTATTATATATAATGGATTGGGGAGAACTGGACGGTCTGCATACTCATTTACTTTCCCATCTTTTTTGGGTTTACTTATACATTTTTTATGACTTGGATTGCATTCAATCTCCATGTACCGTGTTTGATCTACACTTGGAGTTTTATCACACCGCAACATTGCTAATAACATTTCAATTCGTCGTGTTTCCTTGAGGCTGGTTGCTTTCGTTTTATCTGGACGTTCCCGATCTTTGTTAGTAATTCCCTTTTCTGGATCGAACATAAAAACTTCAAACGCTTTTACACACTCTTTCTCGTGTTTAGCAGTCTCCGCTTGGTTTTCTTCTCCAGTTTTCCATTGATTGCCATCGAATAGATTGCTATAACGAGAGCTGCGATCGCTCAGATGCAATTCATAATCAATCTTCACTGCACCCATTCCCAATGGTTTACCCATTCCAAGGGAAAAGCAGTATTTTTTGCCTGCTTTACCAGTTTCGACTGGTTCTGACTTATTGCTGCTGAGACTTAATATCCACAACAATGCACCCAGTTCAACATCACTCAAATTTTCAAAATTAATTTCAAATTTGAAAGTCACTCCTTTATTAATTGGTGTTATTTTCGTGATTTGAGATTGTATTTTTGGATCATCAGGAGTAGGATGTTTAAAACTGGGATTGCTTCCCTTATGCCAATACAGCTTATGACCGCGAATTACAGTTTCTTCAAGAGGTTTACTAGCATAGTGTTTAAGCTCTGATTTATCTGCTTTTGGTTGAACTAGATAGTGTGGAAAGTAGCTTGGTTTTGGTTCAGATAATATCTGAGGAGTTACAGGAGTTTCACTATACCATATACCATTTTGATTACTTTCATATAAACCATCTGTAACACAAACCCTACCTGCTCTTTGTTTAATAAAATCTTGAGGTAGTTTTTCCGATTCAGATTCTTGCTTAACCCAACCGAAAATTGCATCAGCTAAATCAATTGATGCCAGCTTTCTCAAATTTTCAGGAATAAAATCTAATACAGTTGTGGCGTGACCATTACCTTCTGGAGAATACGGTATACGAAAATTAGGACTTTGACCAAAAAACCCAACTGTTTTGCTATGACCATCGTGATAGTAAAACACTGGATGACCTTCTTTTAATACTCCCCAGTCTTTATCAAACGGTAATGCTTTCTGAAACTCAGTCAAAGCATTACGGTAATGTTCAATCGCTGTATCATCTATGGGTAATGGAGTGGCTTTGTGATCTTGAGGAAAAACTATGCAGTGATTACAGCGAGGTGAATTGCCATCATCTGTCTGTTTCATATTTCCACTGGTAACAAGTTTACTACTTGAATCACTATCTGTGAACTCGATATTTGATGCAAACCAAGGTTCAGCAACAATTTTACCCTTTCTTTTAATTTGCCTTTGAGCCAAAAACTGGGAATCATAATTAGCATTAAAATACTGAGGTTTATAGTCACGATCATTTAAGTATTTAAAATCGGGGAAATTAGTAATATCACTTTCTTCAACCCAAGCAAAAGTTACACCCTTATCTTCAACAGCAGGTTGAATTAGCCATGTTTCACCATTTTTTATTAGATAACCAGCTTTAACAATTTCAGGTTTAACATATTGTTTATACTTTTGACCCCAAGATTCCTTGTTAGAATTTGAACCCACCGCCCGAAAAAATAACCGTTGATGTCCAGAAACTCTATCAATCTTACTAAAACTAACAATTTCAACTAAAGTTCTCAACATACCTCTGATACTACTACCAGGAATGACTGGTTGATTAGTTGCAGGATTAATAAAAAAATTTGCTCTCAGTTTTTGAATCTCATCAGACAAATCTTTAAATGGAGTTTCTCCGTATTCGGCAAAATCTTCTGGACTCCAACCACAACGAGTATACAGAGGAGATTCTGTGGTTAAAATACATTCAATTCTTCCGGTATGTCGATTTAGATGATAGCGATCGCCACTTGGTAAAGAATCAGGATCGACTGTAACAACTTGTTCGGGAAGTTCGACAAAATTGTAAGGTGCGATCGCTCTACGTTTTGGATCGGTAATATTTTCAATATGTCTACGATTCATGGTTTAATCTCCTTTTCCTTAAATAAATTTACTTAATACTTATTTTCCCTCTCACTCTTTCTCAAAACTAACCCCTTCATATAAAAGTTCGAGCGCACACTCAAACTCAATGCTTTCTAACGCGATCGCCTCTCCATTCGTATAAGCATAATAAAGCCACATTTTCCCATCTCCTCGATGATAGACCTCAACGGAGATTTCTTCTGAGTCAACTAATACATATTCTTGCACACTGGGAATCTGACGATAATATTTTAGTTTTTTCGTCCGATCATAATTAGCTGTACTTGGAGAAAGCACTTCAATAATCACTTTAGGATGTTGAATAAAATTACGAGATTTTAAATCATCAGGATGACAAGTAACCACTAAATCAGGATAAAAATAACGACTTTTTTCACTAGCCTGAACTTTCACATCCGACACATTGACTCGACAACCCCTCTGACGCAAATGAGGTCTTAGCGCTGTATAGAAATTAAGGGCAATATCGTTATGAGGAATACTCCCCCCTGTCATCGCCAAAATTTCGCCGTCAATGTATTCATGGCGAAGTTCCTGCTTGGCTTCCCATTCTAGGTATTCTTCAGGGGTCATTTTTTGAGGATATTGGGGTTCAGCAATCATAACTTTTCCTCAATTTTGTTACTTTCTATTTTAACAGATTCTAAATGTACCAACCGACTTAAATAAATTATAGCCACACCACTCTGATCATCATCAATATAATGACGAACTTTTAATCGTAAAGGACGATAATCTTTACCTTGAAAAGTAATATCCGTTAAAGGAACAGCGTGTTTTAGTCCTTGAGAACCATCTGAAACTAAAGTAAAACCATTTTTTTCTCCTTCTGGTTGAGTTCCCCAGAGAATTTGATTTTCATCAGGAAGATGTTCGGGGTTATTATCATCTTTTATTAGTCGTGCTTTGAAGTGATCACCGACTTTCCAAAGCATCACTTCAGCATTTTCACCAAAGGCGCGACATTGTTGGAGAGTTTGCGATCGCAAAACAGGCAAGTTATGTTTAGGAAACAACTCTTCTGAATTAGGAAATAACTCTTTAGACGGATTCGCTGTGATTAAATTCCCATCTTGGTCAAACTTGCCCCAAATTACACCATCATCGGCATGAGCTAATAAATATTTCAACTCTTGCTCTTTGGCTTTATCTTGCAGCCAAGAGTATAAAGTTTGAGTATCTACAATTATTTCAGTATCTTTAAGCAATTGGCAATCAGGCTTGATCATTTTTGGTAGTCTCCTGTTGAGCATATTCGACTAATCGGTTAACATAATTTTCTAAGTCTTGGCGATCGCTACCTGTAATTTCTAAAGAGTTTTTACTTAAGTCAGGTTGAGCAATTTTCCATGACTTTTGCTCTTTTGTCCAAATTAAGTCTGCTTTAATTCCTTGTAACCTTCCTCTCCCAACACTACTCCCACCGCCTACAGGTAAATCTTCTGTCCAGAGATCTTTAAGTAGTAGTAACAGTAAGCCTATTTCCTGTTGTTCAGGGTTTCGTAATTCAAGTTCAATCGTGACTATTGTTTCATTACTTCCAAAAATAGGTTGTTCATCAAATAATGCTCCGTGATAAGCACCCCCTGTAAAGCGATCAATCGCAATCCGAGTTTGTACTAATTCGGCAGTGTTTTTAATAACTTTCTCGTGAACAACTAAACGGCTCGCTTGGGATTGCTTACCGTTAACAAAACCAAATAAATGCTCGACTATAGGCGAACAACTACCCAATGTTTTAACAATTCTTTCAGCGCGATGTCGTAATACTCCTGCTAAACTCGTACCGGATAAAACATGAACTAATTTGTGCTTATTTTTCTCGGATGAATCTTCAATTTCTTGATTACTATGTTGCGGTCGATGAGATTTAAGATGCACCACATCTGGAGCGCGTCCGGTTGCAGCTTGACCGGAACGGATGAGCAGAGAACCAACCAGTTTGAAGGTAGCATGGATGGTGAAGCGATCGCGCTGATCAATCTGTTGTTTCAGTGATACTCCTCCAAGTGCGACTACAATTGATTCAAATGACTTCCTTTTATTGGATAATTCCCTAGTCCAGTGGTCAAACTTTAACCACTCGATTCGGTCTTTATGCTTTTGTAAATCAAATTCCCAAACTTGCCACTTTTCTACATGACAACGACCAAAACCTCGACGTTTTTTCAAGCCCAGGCAAATTTCACCTTTCTCTAATCCCTTTAAAGCAAGAGCGAGTGCTTTTTTTAAGTCAGCTTCATCTTTTTCAATGAGTAACTCAAAATTGAGGAAAAATTCTGTTCCGGCTTCCAGCAATTCTAAATCATACTTAGCACCATCTTCTGCTGTACCTGTTGCACCGTCGATCTTGACTCCATCCCGCAATTCAATTGATGGAATGGTACTACTAATTGCATCATCAATAATTAGAGGACTTTGATTTTCTTCTTCCTTTGGATCGTCACCTTCGTAACGAAACAGATGACCAAAAAGTTTAGTCGCTAAACCTTGGCGAATTTCACTTTTCCCATAACCTTGTTCGTATTCATGTAAATAGTTCCGCAAAGATCCTGCAATAGAAGAACCTGTTAATAAAGCGCGATCGCTAATACTATCCCTGAGTAATGGTAAATCAGTAGGACTATCTGTATCACCACTTCCCAAACAAGTAGGTGTATCTAATATTAAAGTACCTCGTACAATAATACGTTTAACAATAGGACGCTGATGGCGATTTAGGCGTTCTTGAGTCATTATTTTTTCTCCTTAGTTGCTTTCTTAGCCACCGCCATAATTAGCCGTAGCGTGTACTTTTCAGCCAGCTTATCTTCTTTAGCGCGAGTATCATCAAACTTACGCTCTACATCAGCAATCTTAACTTCTATTCCTCTAATCCAAGCCGTCGGGTTACGCAACCACTCCTCAAGCTGATCTTTGAAAGATTTATTGCCAATCTTTGTACGTTCAAACTGATTTCTAGCATTTGATGGTAAATCATTTAGTAGTGATAGAACTAAATTACAATCTCCATTTATAAGTGCTTGTCGCGCCACAGATTGTAATCGTGACAGTTGACTGTTACTAATACCTTCTTGCAAACTTAAATATGCTACTTTTTTCTGAAGCTCCTGTTCAAATTTTTGATCTAATAACCTTTGTGCCATCTGTTCAGCTAACAGATTTGAGGCTCGATCTGTTAATGAAGATTGGCTTGATTGGCTTTGGGGTTTAGGCAATTTGACACTAAAACTATCCTCTCTCAACGAATTTACTGCTACCCGTCCAAAACCATCTTCTCTTCTGTCTCCAATTCCTTGAGATTCAAGTAGATTAATTTGTTCTGAAGTAACCTCAACATCTTCAAAGATAACAACACTGCCTGCGGTTAATCCTGGTACTTGTGGTAAAGGCAATCCCCATTTACGGTTAAAACCACCAATCAAGGTACTACTAGCAAAAATACCTCCTGTTTTCGGCTGTAACGTTATATTTAATACTTCCTCAACTGCTTGTTTAATTAAATTAGGATCGGCTACAGGTTGCCCATGTTCGTTCCTTAAAAGCGTGTCGCTGAGGAGAGTAATGCTTAAAATCTCATCATTTTCTCTATCTTCTGCTGCAACTCCTATTTCATTCCAGTTGTCGATAGGTGGTTTTCTATCAACAATCTTTGTTTGTCCGTATCCAGCACTTTGAGAACCTCCTAACCAGAGGTTCGTTTCCTCTAATAAGTTCTGAATAGTTTCTACATCATCTTTATCTTCACAAAGGATAATTGATTGAAAAATTTGCCCTGCATCTAAAGCATCGTAACGGAATATTTCACCTTGGTTATCTGTAGAACGTCCTTTTTTGCGATCGCGAAAATTATGAATATTAATTCGTCGCTTTTCTTTATATAAATAGATCATTCCTCCTTTTTCTGTCCAGAAGTATTCACAAAAAGACTTCGGATTTTCTGGATCGTCTCCTTTCTTAATACTAAAATCATAGACTGTTTTGGGTGAGTTATGAGTAAATTCTGCATCCTTATCCTTGAACCAAGATAAAGGTACAGGCAGAGTGCGTTTTTTTTCCTGACTCAAAAGATAAGCATTTAAGTACCGCGTACTGTTTGCATTGAAGAATAATCGCTTCACTTCATTATTAGTTAAGTCAAGTTCTGATAATCGATGCTGCCTCATATAGCACCCAATAATTGCACCGCGAATCATGCTCCCAGGAATGTAAGAGTAGGAGACATCACTATTAGGATCGCCTTGAAATGAGGTAGCAAGAATGGGTTGCTCAGTTTTTAATGTTAAAGTAATTGCTTTCACGCAGCTTTCTCCTTAATTTCAGTTCCAAAAAGTTTCGCATATTCATGGGTAATGTCATTTCCTTCAGAATCGTGTAGCGTACATTGAACGTGACCGCGACCGCGATTTCTCCCACTCCCTAAGCGCCGAAGTGCCATAGCACCAACGGCTAAAAGTGACAGCATTTCATCACTTGGCGTGGTTTCAAAAATTAAGTCGGCCGTGAAACAAAGATCGCGTAAAACAACACGAAATGAGCGCAAACTACCTTGATCAGATGTACCAGATTGTGTATCTATTGCAGTCTGACGACGAATCGTTGTCAGGGAATCCAGCACCTCAGTTTTTGTTAAAATGTCATCCTCAATCTGGAAAGCAACAGCTTGACGTAAATCTTCTGGCAAACAAGCATCACCGACATGAACACTCGCAATTGTGCCAATGGTACTCCCCAACGTACCGAATAAATCACAAGCAACTGTTTGCCAAGATGAACGATAATTAGTCAAAATTGCAATTAAATTATCGCATTCTTCACTCAGCAATCCCTTCAAAGTGCGTCCCCGCAAGTAGGGAAAACCATAAGGGTCATGCTCTACTTCTTGGTCAACTAGACCTGCTACACCATCCCCACGTCCAAAGGTGGTATCACTGAGCAGTTTTATTTTCACTTGGTAAATTAGCATCTGATTCTTCCTTTAAAGAGATATAAAATTCCATTGCTTCAATAGCATCAAAGTAACCACAAATTCCATTTAGCCATCCTTTTTTAGCTAAACTTTGATCGCTAAATTCTGGGAAAAGTGGTAGCTGTTCATCTTTGATTCGGTAGTTTTTGATAAACTTCTCAGTTGCATCCATTCCTTCACGCAGCACCTCCCGTAACGCAATGACTTTATTTCTGCGACCTTTCCAGTCCTCATCTTCATTAAAGTGCTTAACTACTTTTGTAAAACCTTCCCAAGTACGCCAGTCACTATTTTGTTGTTTTCTCAAACTAACAGGTCGCATTTCTAATGAAGCAACTTCCTTGAAATCAGGAATTTTTAAGCGATACTCACGATCACGAATTTCTGAAATTGAACCACTTAAGCCACTAGCTGCTAAATGCCAATCTAAAGCGGAGAAATCTCCTTCTTTATCTTTAACAAACTTTTTAGATTTTCGACACAAATCTTCGCTCATTTGATAAGCCCTTGCAAAGGGATAGTGAGTCTTGACTACACAAATTCCTGCACAGGCTGTGAGAGGATTTTTACCATCTTCATTCCCTACAACTGGCTGTTTTTCAAATTCTTGCAAGAAAATAGCCGCAAGCTCTAATCCCAATCTTCCATCACAAACAAATGCGACATCATCACCGCCATAAACTAAAGGACGAAAGGGTAAATAATTATCTTTTATCTCAAAATAACCCTTGACTTTTTTCTTTCCGTTTTCATCTGTTTGAATCGATTGAACCAGTATCTCTATTACCGTTTTTAGCGCATTAATACCAGCCTGATTAACGCTATGGGACAGTTCACGCATAGCAATAATGTAGTCTGGATTGGATTTATCCTTGCCAAACTCTTGAAATCGTTTACCCATGCCATTACCATCAGCATGAACTACAGCAACATAGCTAGAATCTCCTTCTGAACGACCCATTTTGTCTGTTCTTAAGGGAAATTCATAAGAACCTAAAGAAGTGGTAAACATTTCTTGTAGCTTATCGTTAGCTTTAGGAACAACTTTGAGTTTTGCTTTAATTTCTCTCGAAATAAGATAGGGTTCGTCATCCTCAAATTTCTCGCTCATTCCTACAGCCACTAACTGAGTTGAACGACAAGTTGCTGTCACTCCCAAACCCAATAATGGTGCAGAAGGTATCCTGCTTCGCTTTTTAATATCTAAGTCATTTTTCATTACATCCTGAATCTCCTCATACAGAGATTGACTATCCCAATCAAACTCTCTATGAACTGCTACAAGATTGATGCCAGGTGCTTCTTCTAAGATTCGCTTACTCAAAATTTGAGTAAATTTCACAGCATATTTCTGATCTGAAAACAGCAAGACTGTATTACCTCCTCCTGCATAAATTAATTCAGCCGCTAATCCACCATCTTTAATGTGTGGTTTTGCTTCAGGTTGATGTTGGTCAGGATCAAAAGCATAAACTTCCTGCTGAATATCTGTTTTCAGCTTATTTAAAGCATCTCTTGCCCAGTTATCCGTTGCTTGAGATACTAGATAAGATGCCCCAATATTTTCGCGCAGGCGGTTACTGCCAAAAATGTAGGACTGAATTCCTGTTGTATCCAATACCGTTACAGTAAAATTTTTCATCTTGCATCCTTATCAGCTTGTTTAATCCATTCTGCAATCTTTTTTGGTAAATCCATTAAGTCATCCCGTCCAAAAACAGCAATTTTTTTGTCGCCTATTAATGCCATCTCAGCTTTGAGTGTATCTGGTTCGTTAGTACAACAAATTAAAGCCACTCTCGCTTCATCGCCCCCCATTTGCCGCGCTCGTATATAAGCTTCAAAGAGTTTCAATTTACACAGGTCTTTAGTCGAGTCTGTTGTACAGGAAATGGCAAAAAGTTGATAGCCTCGTGTAAATGCCACATCAAATTGAAATTCCTTAGTTCTTGGGAGAGGCACTTCAAAATTAAGTCTATAGTCCTTGATAGAGTTTTGATCGGCAATATTTTTGACTTGTTGCAAAACATGATGCTCTAACCACAAGCCGTCAAGGTATTTACAAAAATGTTCTAATTTGGTGAAAATGTTTTTGTTTTGTACTTGTTTCAACGAAAGCTTATTATCAGATATAACAAAATTTTCTTGAACCAATACCGTCAAGATTTCTTTGGGTAAGTTTTCCAGAGATATTGATACATCTATCAAAAATGTTTGACTTTTCCAATCACCCCAATCCCCATTTTGTTTCTTTTTACGAGTCTCTTCACGGACAATACTGTACCAATCCAACCACTGTTTGGCTTTATTTTTATCTTTAAATACTTCAGCGAGTGCTGCTGCCAATTCGGGTAGTTGCGCTTCTTGTGTCGGATTTCCTTTCAACTCTAAGCCGTGAATTTGAAAAAGCGTTTCCAGTTTTACTTCCAGTAACTCTGGTTTAACTTTGAGCCGGATGCGAGCGCCATCTTCCCTGTCTATACAAATTTCTAACTTGCGGGGATCGAGATAGCTAAAAACAGTTTCGGGATGCTGTTTACTAAAAACTGTTCTGTAAGCGTGTACAGCCATCGCCTTTGTACCACCCGTATAATTTAACCCAATTTTTCCATCCTTGATAGCTTCTAATTTGGGGCGAATTCTTTCTCTAATGTGGTAAGCATCAGATTCATAATCATTCAGTGACACAAGTTGAGTTGTTTTTATTCCTTCATCACTCAATATTGTTTCTAAGCGCTTGGCTTCCTTCTCTGTATCAGTGGTATGCACTAGGTAAGGAGTACCTCCCTGTTTCAACATCAGTTTTGCTGCTACATAATTCGGCAATGGATTTTCACCAATCAACAAAAACAGGTGATCAACTTGATAATCTTCCCATTTCTTAGAATTGTCACTGGTCATAGATGACTCCAAATTTTTGGTTAACAGGTTAATACAATTCAGACTGGCTCAAATCCAAGGTTTTTCCCTACAGTCTGAACTTATTAAAAGCCTAACTCTAGTAATCTTATTGCAGACAAGCTGATTTTAACGAGCTTAGTTCACAAAATTTTACTCTATAAAATGGCTTGAATAAAACAATTTTTCTTGAATTTTTCTTAATCTTATTTACAGATGTTATCAACTCCTCTTTGAATGAACTTCATCTGCTGAATAGCAGCATATACCCCTGATATATCAAGGGTTTGATAACGATCTGGGGGTTTGAGTTTTGTCTGTATTTTGATTTTATCATGCTGTGAAAGAGGGTATTTCCAGGATGATTTAAGATGGAGATAAAGTTGAATAATAACCAAAAAATTGTGCTAAAAACTAACTTAATGTCAGTCGCTAGCACAACAGTAAAGGGTTGAAATTGTGTTTAATTTACAATGCCTTCTACATAGGGAATCGGATCAGTTAATCCCAGTTCTTGAAACGCAGCTAATCGCAGTTTACAGGAGTCACAAACACCACAGGCTTTTTCTTCTCCGGCGTAGCATGACCATGTTTTTTCCCAAGGAACTCCTAATTGATTTCCCAGTTGAATAATTTCTGTTTTTTTGAGGTGAATGAGAGGAGAATATATCAGAATCGGGTTTCCTTCTCTGCCTTGTTTAGTTCCCAGGCGAAACACATCTTGCATGGCGTCGATGTAGTCGGGACGACAATCTGGATAACCGGAATAATCTAAGGCATTCACGCCGATATATACCCGACTGGCGTTAACGGTTTCGGCGTAACCTAATGCAAAGCTTAAAAAGATGGTATTTCGGGCGGGAACGTAGGTGATGGGGATGGTTTCACTCATTTGATCGAGGGAGCGATCGCGAGGTAAATCGATTTTGCGATCGGTTAATGCTGATCCGCCCCATAAAGTCAAGTCAAATTTTACAACTTGATGTTCGACGATGCCTGCACTTTCTGCGATTTGTTGAGCGGAGGTGAGTTCGCGTTGATGGCGTTGTTGATAATCGAAGGAAATGGCGTAACATTCATAGCCATCGGCTTTGGCTTGATAGAGAACGGTTGAGGAATCTAATCCACCCGATAGTAATATAACGGCTTTCACGGTTTTGGGTTTTTACTGCTATTGTCACTTTTCTGCCCGTGATTTTAACAAAAATTAATCTAATTGACGGAAAATGAGGCTATTAAATTTTAACGAATCTTCTTTACAGGTTGCGGTACAAATCGAAAGATTACTTCATGTTTTTTGGTGGAAATGTTCGTTAAAATACTAAGTAAGACACAAAAGCAGTGTTGAGGTATTATCTCATGACAACATTTTCTAAAGTCGATTACAATCCTTCTCGTTGGTTAACGGTTATTTTGGTGACACTGGCTCTGTGGCTGGGCGGTAGCTTGGTTTTGGATTTTGTCATTATGCCCAGTATGTATATGACGGGTATGATGAATCAATCTGAGTTTGTATCTGCGGGTTCAATGATTTTTTCTACTTTTAATCGAGTGGAAGTCGTTTGTGCCGCAGTGGGATTAACGGGCTTGATGGCGTTGGGAATTACGTTACCGGAAGGTTTTAGTAATCGTATTCGCACGCTGAGTCTTTTAACTGTTGCTTTATTGGCGATCGCTCTAACTTATACCTACGGTTTAACGCCTCAAATGACTGCGTTAGGACTGAATCTAAATCTGTTTAATCCGATTGTCGAAGTTCCCACCGGAATGAATCAACTTCACTTCAGTTATTTTGGTTTAGAACTCATTAAACTAACGGTTGTTGGTCTAGTTTTAGGCTGGTGTATTCGTGCAACTCGTAGCGAAGCTGTAAATTCTTAATTGAGTTTTCGGTTTTTACCAATAATCATGTTAACTCATTTCAAATATTTTCTATAAAAGAGGGGGAAAGATGAAAAAGTCTTCCCCTTTTTTTACGGATGATTAAGAGTCAATTCACCACCAAGATACAAAGTCACGAAGATGCTATCTTTGTGTCTTGTGTGTCTCGCGTGGTTTTTCTCATTCTTCATTTTCTTCAGAATTCGGCCATAATAACCGCACACCCATAATAGCAAATCCTAAAGCCGCAGAAATTTTAATCCAGCGAGTCGGTAATACTTCTGCTACACCTTGTCCGATTAAGACTCCAATTAAACTCGCTAATACCAAAGCTAACGCGGTCCCAAAAAAAATAGCCCGAGGTGACTTACTGGTACCACTCAAAGCAATGGCGGCGACTTGACTTTTATCTCCTAACTCGGAGAGAAAGACCGCGATAAAACTCAATCCCAACAGTTGTAAATCCATCTTGAATATTTTCTCACTATTAATGACTGAAAACTTCCCAAAAAAGTAAACCTGAAATCACTAACAAACTAATTCCGGCGGCACGTTCGAGGGTTTTGGGTTGAATACGACTGGCTAACCATCGCCCGACTAAAACCCCGAGTAAACTGGTGAGAACCAGGGCGCTTCCTGCACCTGCAAACACAACCCAAGGTTTATGAGATTCTGCTGTCATTAATAGGGTTGTCAATTGGGTTTTGTCGCCAATTTCTGCTAAAAAAATTGTCACAAAGGTAGACGCAAAAATCGCCCAAGCATTTTTAGGTTGGCGGGGTTGCATCGGTTTTGAACCCTGAGACTTGAGGGTTGGCGGTGTCGCTTCTGTTGTTTCGTTGGCTGAACGTTCGCTAGAACTCTCGTTGGGAAAGTCTGAGGGTTGGTTAGAGGATTGGAGTAACTCAGAAGATGGTGTCACAGTGAATTTATCAAAAAAATAGTGAGTCTGACTCATTTAATCATAATCTTTTCATATTTACCGAAGATCTGCAAGTTTATGGGTTCAAGGGTTGACATCCTCCGGTTCCTCACAAAAGTCAACTTCGTGATTAAACTGCGTCATTTCGGGGGAGTCAGCCCCATAAACGCCTTCGATTTGCTGCTGACAACAATCAATCGCAAAATCGTTCAACTCCTCGGGTTCTATGCCGAACATCTCCTCAAATATATCCGATTGAACCCGACAAAAACGAGGGCGGTTGGGGTAGATTCTACATTCTCGGGTTTCCTGGTTGTAGTGAATACACCATCCATCTTCGCCGACTAAACTCAGATAAAGTTCTATCTGTTGGGGATCAAGATATTCATCTAATTCTGGACGTTCTGAGGGTTCAAGATAGCAGCAAGCCCCACAGTTTTTAACACATTGCCAAGTTGCCATAAGGATTGAAAACAATTCAGGATATTTTTCAGGTTTAATTGTCGGAATCTGTTTTTTGATCGGGTTTTTGAGCCGCTTCTTTTAACTCGGGATCTGGAGGATTTGGACGTTTCAGCGTGGGATTTTCATCAACTACTAAAGAGGGTTCTGAAAGGATTTCTTCTGAAGAATCATCCGGTTGAAGGGTTTGCGGTTCATCATAAATTGATGGGGTTTCAGAAGCCGATTTCATCGTCTCAAAGGGACTGGTTTGGGAGGTTTCGGGTTCAACGGTAATCGTAATTTCCTGCACTTCGACTGCGAATGCTGTTTCTATTACTGAGTCAGGATCGATGTCGGTTTCTGTTACTTCAAAGACTTCGGTTTCTGCTGCTGGGGTTTCTTTGGGTTCTGAAGTTACATTTTCTTGAACGAAAACGGTTTCTCTGATTTCTGGTTCAACTGTGGGTTCTTCGGTTTGAGTTTCCGAGAGCGGTTGGGGTTTATTTTCTTCTGAGGTTTTGACCGGAGAAACGGCTGGAGAAGGTGGGTTTTTACTGCGATTAAATAAGCCTGTAATAGCGCGAAAAACTCGGGATAACCGTTGGGGTTTAGGAGGAGTTTGAGAGGGGGTTTGAGGTTGAGGAGTTGTTTCTATTTTCTCCTCTATGATTTCGTCTTCAAATTCGATTTCTGAAACAGAAAGGGGTGCGGGTTCTGGTTCTTCTGTTGCGGGTTTTTCTTCTTCAATTTTCGTTTCCGAGATCGGTGTAGTTTCTACTTCTATTTTCTCGGGTGAGACTGAAGGCAGAACTTCTTCTAAAACTACCGGGGGTTCTGGGGGAACAGGGGCTTTTTCGGGTTCAGTCTCAACGGGTTCAGGCGGGGTTTGAAGCGCAACAGGAGACTGATCTAATGTTGGCATCATGGGGGCTGATGTCACGGGTTGATCGTTGGCAACTACAAATAAACTGCTGACTTTTTCTTGCAGTTTTGGGGGAACAGGGGTTTGTTGGGATGCGGGAGTAACGGCGCGACGCAAATACAGGGTTTGCCCACCAAACCAAATTAGTAAGGCGACACTGGCAATTTGGCCCAGCAGAACCGCTCCTGTGATGCGTCCAGCACAGAGCCACAAAATCAGGGCGTAAAAGAAACCAACGCCACTCCAGAAGAAGTCGTTTTTGCGATGAACTTCTGGAAAAAAGAAGGCGGCCATGTAAACGGCGAAGCTCCCCAAACCTACAGCGATCGCCAGGATATCTGCCAGCATTGAACCCTCCAGCCTATCGACAAATCTCTACTGAATCATTTTACAGGGCTGTGGTCGTTCGCGTCAGCTTTTGGGTGAGGGAATTAGCGGAAACGGGTAGGTTGATCTGATTTTTTCTCGTTTGGAGCAAAAATTTTAAGGATTACTTAAGAATTAATTGCTGATCGCCAATAATTAGACAAATTCGCTTAGAGTTTGGTAGTTACGGTTACAATTCCTTTCCCGAAAAATCCCAACTTATTTTTGATGGCTATTTTTGGCCCTTTGAGAAATCTGCTGAAAATCGGGGCGGTGACTTATATCACAAGTGAGGCGTTAATTAAGTCATTTAAAATTTTGAAGTAATTTTCTATGATTTAAGGGTACATCTAAGTTAAGTGCCGTAGAAAAGTGTTTGGGGAGGAGTTGATTATGTTTGAGAAACTATTGCTAGCGGCAATCATCACTTTCAGTCTTTACTTTAATTCTAAGATTGAGTGGTCGCGTCCGATGAATCCTTTACAATTGCAAGTACAAGCCCCTCAAGCTCAACTGTTGAAAATACTGATGTTTCAAAATTTCAATGTTCAGTAAGCGGTTGTGACTTGCGTGTTTTTACTAGGGAAACGATTTAGATAGGTGATCAAATGCAGATCGGCTTACATCTGCATGATTTTCTAGTATTTGTATAGAGCCATCCTCCCCTGGCTCTGCCTTCTTAAGAAAAGTCTCATCTAAGCTTCATTGGTAACTTAGGGTCTTTAGTTAGTCTGGGAAGTAGATTAAATCAAAAATTATTCCAATTCACAGGAGTTGCAAAAATAATGGTTTCTATGACTCGGAAAATAACTCGGACTCCGGCTAAAACTCAAAAGGATCAGAATGTTGTTCATTTTTTAAGTGATTGGCAGTGGGTTAAACAACTAAAGCTTGGCTTAGTCGAAGATCGCTTCTGCTTGTACCTACAAGAACTGACGCCTCTAACTACATTAGATTATCGCCGATATTGTGAAGTTTCACTTCGTTTAAAAACTGAAAAAAATCAATTGATTTATCCCGCTCTTTTTCTTCCCCTAGCAGAACGTTATAACTTGAGCCATAAAATTGATCAGTGGGTTATTAAAAACCTATTTGAACAGTTGGTACAAGCTCCTGATAAAATTAGAGAAAACTATCGCTTTGCTCTGAATGTATCTGCTGCTAACTTAAAAGATTATCGCTTTTTTGAATCTATTTACGCTCAAGTAAGCGAATTTGAACTGTCACCGGACATGATCTGCTTTGAAATTTCTGAGCGTGTTGCTTTGGCGAATTTAAGACTTGCTTCTGATTTAATTACTGATTTGCAAACTCAGGGTTATTGTTGTGCTTTGGATAATTGTGGCAGCAATATGTCCTCTTTCACCTATCTCCAGTATCTGCCCGTAGATTACTTAAAGATTTCTGAAAGATTTGTCAAAAATATGAATCAAGATATCACAGATAAAGCCATTGTTGAATTGATTAATTATATCGGTCAAAGCATGGGTTTACAAGTGATTGCTAAAGGGGTAGAAAATCAGGAAATCTTTAATGAGGTGAAAGCATTAGACTTGGACTATGCCCAAGGTTACTATCTTTCTCAACCTCAGCCGATGAACCTCAATCGTTTAGTCTAGATCTTAGCAGCTTGAAAACTTAAATGCTAACTCTAGATGATCCTCAAATTCTACTCAAAACCTGAGCGAGTCGTGACCTTTGTCCGTCTCGTTCAACTCTCGTAAAAGAAAATTTTTCTGCTTTTATTTTACTCTTATTAAAGCTTAATCTTATCACAGGTTTCATCATGTCTAAACTATTTTTAGTCAAGCCTAGATTGTTTCATCACCGTTGGTTTTATCCTCTGCTCTCTATTTGCACAGCATTAACATTTTGGCTCAGTTCACTTCCGGCTGTACAAGCAATTCCGATTGAAAAATTGATTTTTCATGGCGTGAGAATTCTTCAGCTTTCCACGATTTCTGAGCGTCAAGAAATTGCCCTCGGAAAACAGATTAATGATAGCATGGTGGGGCGAGAATTTAAACTCTATCGTAGTCCGGCTTTAACGCAATATGTAGATTTGATTGGTCAACGGTTAGTAAAAGTGAGTGAACGTCCTGATATTCCTTATACTTTTCAAGTCGTTGATAATGATGGCGTTAATGCTTTTGCAACGATGGGCGGTTTTGTTTATGTTCATAAAGGGTTGATTTTAGCCGCAGACAATGAAGCGGAATTAGCTAGTGTGATTTCTCACGAAATTTCTCATATTGTTGGGCAGCATTCTCTTAAACAAATGCGTCAAATTGCCATTGCTCAAGGATTAGCTTCTGCGGCAGGATTAGATAATAATTTAGCGGTGCAAATTGGGGTAGAATTGGCATTAAGACGCCCGAATAGTCGAGAGGCTGAGTATGAAGCAGATCGCTTAGGAATTATCGCTTTAGGGCGGGCTGGATATGTTCAACAAGCTGCTGTAGATTTTATGGAAAAATTGCTCGGAAGTGGTTCTCCCCCAACGATTTTAAGCACTCATCCGGCGACTTCAGATCGAATTAAGACGCTACAACAATATATCGATCCGAGTCTAGCTGAAAGGGGAGTTGGGATGAATAGTAGTGCTTATCAGGAGGTTGTCCGACGTCTGATGTAATCCCTAAAATAGTAAAGATCATCTGAAAAACTTCTTAACATAGAAAAATGATCAAAAGTGGTATTCTGTCCGTTACAATAGGTTAGATTCATCAACAACTCTTGGCAAAAAAATAGAGGTGTTTTGAGTCTAACCTGAATATCAGATGATCCTATGAACAGCTATTTTGACAGCGAACAGAAGGGAAATATTTTAATTGTTGACGATCTACCGGATAACTTGCGTTTGTTGTCTGAGACGTTAAGTGAACGGGGCTATGAAGTTCAGTGTGCAATTAATGGTAAACTGGCATTAATGGCTGTTGAAAATGCTCCCCCAGATTTGATTTTACTGGATATTAAAATGCCCGGACTAGATGGCTATGAAGTTTGCAGCGAACTCAAATCTCAAGCCAGTACCTCATCTATTCCGGTAATCTTTTTAAGTGCTTTAGATGATGTTTTTGATAAGGTGAAAGCTTTTAGTGTGGGAGGGGTAGACTATGTGAGTAAACCGTTTCAAGTTGAGGAAGTGTTAGCCCGTGTGGAAAATCAACTCACGATTTGTCGCCTCCAAAAACAACTCCAACGTCAAAATCAAAAGTTACATCAGTTAAACGAAGATTTAGCCCATTCTAACCAAGAACTTGAACAATTTGCTTATATTGTTTCTCACGATTTACAACAGCCGCTACAAACGATTACAGGTTTTGCTGAATTGATGCTGTCTTTAAAGTCAGAAATTAATCTAGAGGAAGAAGTAGACGAATATGTGGTTCCGATTTTAGAAGAAGGAATTCGGATGCAGGAGTTGATTAAAAACTTATTAGAATATAGTAGAGTTGGAACAAAACGCCGAAAACTGCAACCGATTGATTGTCATCTAATTTTAGTAGAAACGCTGAAAAATCTTCATAATTCTATAGAACAAAGTCAAGCGATTATTACGCATCAAACTTTACCTACAGTTAAAGCTGATAAAATTCAACTCGGACAATTGTTTCAAAACTTGATTGGTAATGGGATAAAATATCGTCGTCCCGGTGTTCTCCCTCAAGTGACGATTTCGGCTGAACAAAAACAACAAGAATGGCTGTTTACCATTCAAGATAATGGAATTGGCATAAAACCCGATTACTTTGAACGAATTTTTCAAATCTTTCAACGTTTACATACGGTTCAAGACTATCCCGGTACTGGAATTGGTTTAGCCATTTGTAAGAAAATTGTTGAACGTCATGGGGGACGAATTTGGGTTGAATCTGAGTTCGGGATGGGGACAACTTTTTACTTTACTATTCCTGTTTAAGCCAAATAAAATGATGATGAACTCCGAAAATATAACGATTCAAACCCTAACAGAAACGCTAAAACAAGCCGAAGCCGCTCTTTTAGAAAGTGAAAATCGGTTTCGAGATTTGTTTCATTTAGCCCCAATTGGAATGGCTGAAGTCTCACTCGAGGGGCAGTTTTTAGAGGTGAATTCATCTTTTTGTCAGTTTGTTGGGTACAGTCGAAAAGAACTCATGCGGAGGGGATTTAATCAGATTACTCATCCCCATGATCGAGATGTGAGTATGGATTATTTTGCTCGATTGATTCGCGGAGAATTTAAGCAATATAACCTGGAAAAACGCTATCGTCACAAAGAAGGACATTGGATTTATGGGATTCTTCACTGTTATCTCCGACTAGATGCAGCCGGAAATCCGCTTTCGGTGATTACACAAGTTCAGGATATTACTGAATATAAAAAAATCGAAGAAGATCTCAAACAACAGAAAGAATATTTGCGTTTGGTTTTAGATAATATTCCCCAACAAGTGTTTTGGAAAGATACCAATTTAGTGTTTAAAGGCTGTAACAAAAAATGGGCTGAATACGCTCAGTTAGAAAGTCCAGAGTTTGTGATTGGTAAAACGGATTATGATCTCTTTAAAGATTCACAAATTGCTGAATTTTATCGCAGCCAAGATCGGCGAGTGATGGCTTCAAAAAAACCAGAACTCAATGTGATCGCCCGTAAACAAAAACCCTCCGCAGATGGGAGACAAATTTGGCTCGATGTGAGTCGAGTTCCGATGTTAGATGCGGACGGATATGTGATTGGGATTATTGGGGTTTTAGAAGATATTACTGAACAAAAAGAGATTGATGAAAAGCTTCGATTGACTCAATTCTCGATTGATAAATCGATAGATTATGTGCTATTTACTGATATCAATGCTCGATTTTTTTATACGAATGAAGCGGCGACAAAAACCCTGGGATATTCTCGGGATGAACTCCTGCAAATGCAAGTAAAGGATATTGATCCAAATGCGTCTGAAAATCAATGGTCTATTAGTTGGGAGAATTTAAAACAACAGGGTTCAATTACCTTTGAGTCCATTCATCAAACAAAGACAGGTGAACAGATTAGTGTTGAAATTACCTTAAGTTATTTAGAATATAATCATAAAGAGTATGGTTGTGCTGTGGTGCGAGATATTAGCGAACGCAAACAGGCTGAAATCGCCCTACAACAAGCCAAAGAAGCCGCAGAAGCCGCCAATCATTCAAAAAGTGAATTTTTAGCCCGAATGAGTCACGAACTCCGCACACCGTTAAATGCGATTTTGGGTTTTACTCAACTAATGAATCGTGATCTCAAACGCAAACAATCCGTTTTACTCCAAGATCATCAAGAACATCTAGAAATCATTAGTCGCAGTGGCGAACATTTGCTAAATCTGATTAATGATGTGTTGGAAATGTCGAAAATTGAGTCGGGTCGAATTTCGCTCAATTCTACCAGCTTTGATTTACTGAAACTGCTACATTGTCTCAAAGATATGTTGGAATTGAAGGCAAAATCAAAAGGATTAGAGTTAGAGTTTGAAATTGATTCAGATGTGCCGCAATATATCCAAACGGATGAAAGTAAACTCCGTCAAGTGTTAATCAATTTGTTGGGAAATGCGATTAAATTTACCGAAAAAGGGACTGTGAGACTTAGAGTTAAAACTCAGGAGTTCAAACAACCCAACACCCTGATTTTTGAGGTAGAAGATACGGGATTCGGTATTTCTCCAGAAGAACTTAATAATGTTTTTGAACCGTTTTTACAAACAGAAACGGGTCGCAACTCTCAACAGGGTACGGGTTTAGGTTTATCAATTAGCCGACAATTTATTAAGCTGATGGGCGGAGAAATTACGGTTAGCAGTCAATTATATCAAGGAACTTGCTTTCAATTTAATATAAAATTTAAAGCCGCTAATGCTTCTCAAATTCCCTCGAAAACGGTTAGTAGACAAGCGATTGGACTGGCTGCAAATCAACAAACTTATCGGATTTTAGTAGTTGATGATAACTGGACAAATCGCCAACTGGTGATCAAATTATTGAAACCGCTAGGCTTTGAACTTGAAGAAGCTGAAAATGGTCAAGAGGCGATTATCATGTGGGAGAAATGGCAACCGCATTTGATTTTTATGGATATGCGAATGCCTGTGATGGATGGCTATGAAGCGACTCAATATATTAAACAACATTTGCAAGGTCAAGCCACGGTTATTATTGCTTTGACGGCTAGTGTTTTTCAAGAAGATCGAACGGTTATTTTATCCGCAGGTTGTGATGATTTTGTTCGTAAACCTTTCCGAGTTGAAGTGTTGTTTGATAAGATAGCTAAACATTTAGGGGTCAAGTTTTTATATGAGGAAAATACCACTATTAATGGCTGTGAAAATCTCCCCCTTCCTCAACAAATTCTCCTCACTCACCCCTCTCAATTGACTCCCGAAGGATTAGCAGTCATGCCGCCAACCTGGAGACAAGACTTACATCAAGCCGCCACGAAACTCAATCAAAAGTTAGTTGCTGAAGTCATTAGTCAAATTCCCGAAACTCATGGTTCTCTGGCTGAAATGTTAACCCAATTGACGAATGATTTTAGATATGATGTGATCATTGAATTGACTTCAAACACTCAGAAATAAGCTGTGTCCGTTTAATGGGAAGCAGCTACTGAACGCTTAACTTTTTCAATCCAGTTGCGATGGCTGGCTAAAATCTGAGAAAAAGGAATTGTCGTTTCTGATATTTGCTCGAAGATTGAAGCCGGAACATACTTCGGAAAATAACGATGGAGGGTTTTATGGAATATGTTTCTGAGGATAAATTCTACATACAAACGAATAGAAAATGGCAAAGTATAATCTCCCAACTCCACTAAAGCATGACCATCAGCAATTCGACGGTGGGTAAATTCTTCTAAAACTTTTGCCCAATTTTCATCATATTCATCGAGTAAATGATTCAAAATCGCCACATCTTCTAAAGCGGCATTGCATCCCTGACCAATGGAAGGAGAAACGGCATGAGCTGCATCTCCAATTAATAGAATACTATCACGATCATAATATCGATTACATCGAACGGTTAATACACTGGATGGCGGTCGATTTAGAAATTCTGCGGCTTCTTCTTTTGAGATTAATTGACCGACTTTAGGAAAATTTTCTGCAAAGAAATTTAGAACCTGTTCAGGGCTAGAAAGACCAATAATTTGATTGTTATGACGGGGAAAATGAACCACTCCATTAAGTGAGCCATCTTTTTGATGCAAGAGTAATAATGTTGTGCCATCTTGGAGTTGCCAAACATGAATTTTCTGTGGGTCTAGGGCTTCGTCTGAATGAGCGGTAGAAATAAAAATTGATTTATAGTCATTCGCTACATATTTCTGCTGATATTCAAACATTGGTGTATTTAGAAGGCTTGTTCTCACCATTGATCGCGCTCCATCTGCACCCACTAATACATCGTAGTTGACGGTCACTTCTTGATTATCTTTAGATTCCAATGCAAATATTACTGTTTTTTCTTCTAAGTTAACCCTTGTACAGCGATGATTAAAGTAAACTTTTAGGCGGTGATTTTCTGAAAATTCAACTAATTTTTCTAACAACACAATTACCAGTTCATTCCGGTCAAGAGTGATTAAAGGTTTTTTTCGCTGTCGAGTCCGAGATTTGCCATTTTTAGCATGAAACATTGATCCAGTCATCTCTACACTGATCGCCTGAATTGCTTCTTCTAAACCCGCAATTTGACGCAGAGAACTCATTCCCCTTTCACCTAGAGACAGAGGAAAAGTTCTCCGTTTGGAAAGTTCACTCTGGCGAGGATCACTGCGATATTCATAGATTTCTATCTGGTATTGTTCGGGGCGTCGCAGTAAATAATGAGCTAATAATAAACTACTTGGCCCCGCTCCCACGATGACAATTTTTTTGACCATGACGACTCCGAATTATTCAAGATCTTTCTTCGAGTTTACCATCGATAGATAGCATACAGCAATGTTTTAATATTACGATTATTTTCATTGTTGAATTCTCTCACAAACTTCATCCCGATTTTCTCAGCAACACGGCGAGAACCGGGATGATTTTCGGGCATATTAGCGTGTAGACTCTCTAATTTTAACACGCTAAACGCATAATCTTTGAGTGCCGTTGCGACTTCGCTGGCATATCCTTTTCCCCAGTAGAGATAGTGGATAATATAACCCAAGTCGTTAACCCATTCCTCGGCAATTTTTTTCTTTAAAATTCCCGCATCTCCGATGATTTCTGCTGTTTCTTTTAATTGTATTAAATAACGACCAAACCCTTGCATTTTGTAGCTTTCTAAGGTAATATTAATCCAGGCTTCGACTTTAGATTGAGTGAACGGTTGCGGCCAATAACTCATGGTCATGGGGTCAGATAAAAGACTGAAAAGTTTGTCTGTATCATCCGGTTGATATTCTCTGAGAATCAGACGATGGGTTTGTAGTTTCATCATTTTTTATCTCAATTTCTGCACTAATATATCACCATTTTCACCGCCTGTAACTAAGGTTTGACTATCTGGTGTAAACGCAACGGGAGGATAAGCGGCTAGGGTTTTTAACAACCGTCCTAACGGATGGCGATCGCTAATATCCCACAGTTTAACGATACCCTCTCGACTCGCACTGGCTAATAATTGACCATCGGGACTAACCGCAATTGAGACAACTTGATCATCATGTCCCTTGAGGGTGTTGAGGGTTTCTCCGGTGTGAAAGTTCCATAATTTAATGGTGCGATCGCCACTTCCACTGACGAGAAATTGTCGATCTGGACTAAAGGCTAAAGTATAAACTGCGGCTGAATGTCCGTCTAAAGTTTGAAGACTTTTCAACTGACCAAACTGCCAAATTTTAATCAAGCCATCTGCACCCCCACTTGCAAATAAACTACTTTGAGGATGAAATTCAGAATGACTATTTAAAGGGACTAAACTAGACTCAAATTTAGTAAAAGTCACGCACAAAACTTGATCTAAATGTTCGGAAAGTCGATAGAGTAATTCACCATTTCTTTGATTCCACAATTTCAAGGTTTTATCTTCACTTCCACTGGCAATAATACAACCATCAGGACTATAAGCAACAGAATAAACGCCACCACAACGATGACTATAGGGTGAACCGGAATGACTGAAAAATCTATCCGCCATTGTGTGAGTTTTCAGGTTCCAAGCTAAGATGGTTCTATCCTGACTTCCACTGACTAATTTTCGACCATTGGGACTTATGGCAATCGTATTAACAGTATCACAATGGGCTAAAAATCGATGCAAAAGTTGTCCGGTTTTCAGGTTCCAAACTCGGATGCTGTGATCTACACTTCCACTGGCTAAAATATAACCTTTGGGACCGATGGCGATAGCTTGAACCGATGCGGAATGACCTTGTAAATGCTGAGGACTTTGACTCAGGTTCAGTATATTTTTATCGGGTTTTGTGTTTTCTCTGTATTTTAAGGGGGAAATAGAATAAAGTTTTGCGGGATATTTAGGAATAAGCTGAATAGATTGATTGGCGATAAAAATGGGGAAATTCGGAGATGTTTCTGAAGTTGAAGTCAAAGCCAACTCAATCCAATTATTCCTCTCCTTTAACAGCGTTTTTGTGGCTTCAATTTCCAGGTTTACAATTTTCTGCGGCGTTTCCTGTTTTTCTGAGGTTGATAAATTAGAGGTTTTTTCTGTTAAATCTTTTAAGACTTCTTGAGCGGATAAATAGCGATTTTTGACTAAATCTTGGAGGAGTTTATCAAAAATTCTATCTAATTTTGAACTGATCGTTTTTCCCTTTTGCTGCAAATGCGATCGCCAAATTAATTCCCCGGTAAAAGAGTCAAAAAGTTGGTTTGGGGGAACTTGAGTTAAGAGGTGAATACAAGTCATTCCCAAACTATACAGATCACTGGCGGGATAGGCTTTTCCGCCGCGAATTTGTTCGAGAGGTGCATAACCAACGGTTCCCGTCATTGTGCCTGTTTGCAGTTGAAAAATATTTTGACTTTGTTTGGCAATGCCAAAATCAACTAAAACAATTTTTTGGTCACTTTTTCGGCGAATAATATTTTCAGGTTTGATATCCCGATGAATAATTTGATGCTTGTGAAGAAAGCCTAAAATGGGTAGAATATCAATTAAGAGTTCTTGAATTTTTTCTTCATTAAAAGCCCCTTGTTCGGCTAATTCTTGGCTTAAATTTTGTCCGGGGATAAATTCTTCGACTAAATAAAGACAGCTATCCTGTTCAAAGGAAGAAAATAGAGACGGAATGCGATCATGTTCTCCCAATTCTTGTAGCCGCATTGCCTCTTGATGAAATAATTCTATTGCTTTTTGTAGCTTAACGCTTTTGTGTCCGTGAGATGCAAATTGCTTGATAATGCAGGGAGTATTTTGACTCATCTCATCTACTCCGAAGAAGGTACGACTCATTCCGCCCGTACCGATTTCTTGCAGCGCCCGATAACGTCCTTGCAGCAGTAAATTTGAACCACAGCCTTGACAAACCTGGGTTTCTGGGTGATTTTGAGGGGTGTTACAATTGGGGTTTAAGCAGTAGCTCATAAGCGCAGCATGAGCAGTCTCACACTCAATTTGTGTTTTCTAGTATGACGGCTTCTAGATGAAACTGATCAAAATCTTAAGGATTATTTAGCGTTTTTTGCAAGTTTTCGGGATGGCTTAATGAAACCAGAGTAGATTATCCAAATGCCACACTTTAATGGTTTTATCCTCACTCCCACTGACTAATATTTTGGTATCTGGACTAAACGTAACGGTATTCACGGCGCCAGAATGTCCAGAAAGCAAATTCAGTAAATCTCCGGTGTATAAGTCGCGTAATTTAATCAAACTGTCGTAACCGCCACTGGCAAGAATATGACCATTCGGACTAATTTTCAGGGAATTGACTGCGTAGGAATGACCAGAGAGGGTCCGTAATAACTTCTGGGTGGGAAGTTGCCAAATTCTAATGGTTTCGTCTTTTCCGCCACTAATGAGAGTTTCGCCATCTGGACTCATGGCTAACGTCAAAACTCCCCCTGTGTGACCTTCTAAAATGCCAATTAATTCCTCATTTTGCAACTTCCACAACCGAATGCTATTATCTGCACCATCACTCGCGAGAATATCACCCTTGGGAGAGATGCAAAACGTTTTCACTGAACCTGCATGACCTGTTAGCGTCCCTTTGAGTTGTCCGGTTTGCACATCCCACAACCGCACGGTTTGACTGTAGCTGCTGCTGTGGCTAATAATGGTTTTACCATTGGGGACAATCGCAACGGGCATAAACCCGGAGTCGAGGCGAGAATAACCTGTTACTAAGGTTCGCAACAGTTGACCATTTTTCAGACTCCAAATTTTAATTGTTCCATCTCCGCCGCCAGTGGCAAAAAATTCACCATCGGGACTAACCGCGACATTTTTCACCCCAAACGGATGACCCCCCAAGGTGAGTAAACACTCTCCTGTTTTTAAATTCCAAATTTTGATCTTACCGTCTTCAGAGGCACTAATCAAGATTTTTCCATCCGGACTAATGGCGACTGATTTTACACCGTCGGCGTGACCACTTAAGGTAAGATTGTCCATTATCGAGGGGATTGTTTGCTGATAACTGCTTGTCTGAAGCCTAACACAATCAAAATATTTGATAGCGTCAGGAAAACCTCTGCACCCCCATGTAACCAATCAATATTTGCTAAAGATTCATGATACACAACTTTAGCATAGATACCTGCTGGGATTGTGACTCCAACAAATACTAACGTGCCATAAAATCCGATTAATGCCAAGCGGGGTGTCTGCCCTGAACGGGTCAGAAACCACAGAAAACCCAAATAAGGGAACAATGAAACAGCAAACAGGGTATCTTTTGATAGCATTATTCTCCCTTGTGTTACTCTTTAACGGAGCGGGTGGTTCGCCAGATGTACCAAGCCGCAATACAGAGGGTAACATTTCCGAGTACCGTCATCGCCGCCTGAAGCGTTACCATCCACTCAAAGGAGGGAGGATTATCAAAATAGTGCCAGGTACAAGCACACATTGCACTCACGAGGGCGGGTAACATCGCCAGCGAAAGTCCCCACCAAGCTTGATTACGAGTCACTTCACCATACCTCCAGATAAACCAAATTGCTGCGATCCACTCGATAACGCTCGAAACATGAATGATCCAAGTGGGAATTGAGAGTGCGTGCATAATAGAATTTTAACTGAGTTTCCAGCAGATTTACGGCACTATAAATGAAACATTTATGGTAGTCTAACATCTAAATCTCAACGACTGGTTTTTGGGTTTCACCCCGATACGTTAACGGGTTTGGCGTTGAGAATTATTTCGAGTTGAAAATCTTACGTCATCAATTCAAATATGGAAAGGGTCGTTTGTAGTGGATATTATGGTAAAGGAAACGGTGGAGATGAAGCCCTTCTCGCCTCGTTGTTACAGATGTTACCTCCATCCGTCGAACCGATTGTGCTTTCGGGAAACCCTACCCAAACTCAAGACCGTTATCAAGTGGCTAGCTATGATCGGATGAATGCTTTGGAAGTGTTCAACGTTTTGCGACGGGCGGATGCGTTCATCTGGGGCGGTGGCAGTTTAATTCAAGATGTTAGCAGTGCAATCAGTCCTTTTTATTATGCCGGATTAATGGGTTTAGCGCAACAAATCGGTTTGAAAACGATAGCTTGGGCGCAAGGAATAGGCCCTTTAAATCGGGGGATGACTCGCCGATTAGCACAACGTTCTTTTTCTAATTGTACCACGATTAGTGTTCGCGATCGCGCTTCGGCGCAGTTATTATCGGACTGGCAAATTCCGTTTATTTTGGCGCCTGATCCTGTTTGGGCGCTCGACTCTAAACCTGTTCCCGGTTTGTGGGATTTACCTGCCCCGCGTGTGGCTTTAACCTTGCGTCCTCATCCACAATTAACCCCTGAACGTTTAAGTGTTTTAACGCAAGCTTTAGTCTCTTTCCAAAAAGCCACTCAAGCGTTTATTTTACTCCTTCCCTTTCAACTGAGTCAAGATTTAGCGATCGCTCAATTACTTCATCGGGCGATTCCTGATCAAAGTCAAATTCTCACCCTTGAAGATCCTCGTCAACTCAAAGGGGTTTTTCGAGGGGTAGAAATGGTGATTGGAATGCGCTTTCATAGTTTAATTATGGCAGCAACAGAAGAATGTCGATGTTTCGCCCTCAGTTATGATCCGAAAGTCACGCAGTTAATGACAGAATTAGACTTTCCCGGATGGGAACTCTCCCAACTGCCAACTGATGCGAATGTAATCAGTAAAAGCTGGCTAGAATGTTATGCAAACGGTGACGCGCTCTCAACTGCTAAAATAGAATTTCTAGTGGAGCGATCGCAAATTCATCAAGAGGTATTGCATTCGGTTTTTCTGTAGCTTAATTTAGGATAATTTTGGAGGTGTAACCCTTGGCAAGAGTGAGAGTTCGTGAACACGTTAACCCCTTAGCGCAAAAATATCAAGTTCCTATTCATCCTCCCGACTGGACGAAAATTTATGCGAATCTTCATCAACCTTTGCATCTGGATCTCGGTTGTGGTCGGGGGCGGTTACTTTGGAATTTAGCTCAAGTTGAACCCAGTTGGAATTATCTCGGTTTAGAAATACGAGAACCGTTAGTTGAGGAAGCTAATCAATGGCGGGATGAACAAGGATTAACGAATTTACAGTATTTATTTTGTAATGCCAATAACTCCTTAAAACCCATCCTAGAAACCTTACCAACGGGAACTTTAAAACGAGTTAGCATTCAATTCCCTGATCCTTGGTTCAAACGACGCCATCAACGCCGCCGCATTGTTCAACCAGAGTTAGTGACAGAAATAGCCGATTATCTGACTATTGGCGGCGAAGTATTTATTCAGTCAGATGTGAAAGAAGTCGTCGAACAAATGTGTGATCTATTTTCATCTCATCCCGGCTTTCAACGTTTAGGAAAAGATTGGCTAGCGGAAAATCCCCTTCCCCTGCCTTCTGAACGAGAACGTTCAACCTTATCTCGCGGCGAACCGGTTTATCGTGTTTTATTTGAACGAAAATAGTATGAAAAAAGTTCTAACGTTCTTGGCTATAATTTTATTAACTCCTTTGAGTTTTTCTGGGGGAATTTATACAGCTGCCTCCGAAGCCGTTAACTTCAATAGTCAAATTGCTCATAATTTTGATTTACTCACCTCAGACGGGTTTGGAGAGTTAAAAATCAGTTTAACCGCAGCCGAAGTTGTGCGAATATTAGGAGAACCCCAAAGCAAAGAAGAACAACAATTTTGGGGGGCGGATGGTTTGTATCATCAAAAATGGAACTATCCCCAACAAGGAATTATTTTAGATATGGCAGGTGAAACCGAACAAGGTTCTACTATGATTAGTTCTATTCGAGTTCAAGCCCCTTCTCAACTGAAAACAAAGCGAGGAATTGGCATTGGTGATTCTTCAGCGAAAGTCAAACAAGCCTACGCCCAAGAAGAAGATGAAGCCGCCCCCATTTCTTCTGATTATTTCGTCGCAGGTTCCGTTTATGGGGGATTGATTTTTGAGTTTAAAAATAATCAAGTGATTGAAATGTTTTTAGGGGCGATGGCGGAATAAAAGTGTATTAGAATATTTTATAAATGAGGAGATTCACCACTTAATCCCCCCTAGCCCACCTAAAAAAGAGGGGAACTTGGTTGCAAAATTCAGGAAAAACAGTATAATCTTTAATCTCTTTGTGTTTCTGTGTCTTGGTGTTTTTTATTCTTGATAATTCGTCTAACCTTGACTATACACCCAGTAGAACATGAGGTATAGTATCTAAGTTCAGTTCTTAAAATCATACCTCAATCATGGCGGAGAGTTCTAAGCAAACTTTAACAATTTCTAACGTTAATCTCGTCCAAAAATACACCCCTTGGCTTTATTCCTTCTGGAAATTTTCCCGCCCTCATACGATTTTTGGAACAACTTTTAGTGTGTGGGGATTGACTTTCGTTGCTTGGAGTGATAAAATTAATGCCACATGGCAAGATGGGGATTTTGTGGCTACTGCCCTAACAGCTATCCTCGTCAGTTGGTTAGCTTGTCTGTGTGGCAATGTTTATATTGTGGGACTCAACCAACTCGAAGATGTAGAAATAGACCGAATTAATAAGCCTCATTTACCCCTCGCATCTGGCGAATATTCCCCGTCTCAAGCCAAAGCCATCATTATCACCACAGGAATACTTGCCCTTATTTTAGCCACGTTACAAGGCAAATTTCTCTTAGCAACGGTGGGAATTAGTCTGGCAATGGGAACTGCCTATTCTTTACCCCCCATTCGCCTCAAACGGTTTCCCTTTTGGGCGGCCTTGTGTATTTTCACAGTACGGGGTGTAATTGTCAATTTAGGGATTTATCTACATCTGAGTTGGGTTTTCTCAGGAAAACTCCCGGAATACATTCCCAGTTTAACCCCTTCTATTTTAGCACTGACGCTGTTTATTTTAGTCTTCACCTTTGCGATCGCGATTTTCAAAGACATTCCTGATCTTGAAGGCGATCGCAAATACAATATTAGCACCTTTACCATCCGGTTAGGAACGGTTTCAGTTTTTAAATTAGCCCGTTGGGTACTCACAGGATGTTATCTGGGAATGATCTTCTCTGCCTTCTTTTTACAAGCTTGGCTAAACCCGATCTTTTTAGTCAGTAGCCATGTTGTTATCTTAGCTTTATTGTGGTGGCGGAGTACAAAGATTAACTTAGAGAAAAAAGAATCAATTGCTGATTTTTATCAATTTATTTGGAAGCTGTTTTTCTTAGAGTATTTGCTGTTTCCTCTGGCTTGTTTGTTGGGATAGTTTCTCAGAAAAAAGAAAAACCACAAAGAAACAAAGTCACGAAGATTTTTCACCTTTGAGTCTTTGTGTCTTTGTGGTAATTGTTCCCATTAATCAAACTTGGGATCACCGTTAGAAGTGTAGAATTTCTCTTGGTTTTCTGCTTGCCAAAATTCAGTAATATCATGGTTTAATTCCTGCAACATTTTTCGCAGTAAAGGCAAACTCAAGCCAATTACATTGGTATGACAGCCTTCTATTTTCTCTATAAACACTCCTCCTTTTCCTTCAATGGCAAAACATCCGGCACAATTTAGGGGTTCACCTGTCGCGACGTAAGCCTCTATTTCTGCATCACTAACTGAGGCGAAATAAACCGTTGTCATCTGAGAATAAACGATGGTTTTTTGTTTTCCAATATCAATTAACGCATGACCTGTAAACAGTCTACCATAGTGCGATCGCATGACTTTCCAACGTTCAATGGCTTCGGTTTTATTTTCAGGTTTCCCGTAGATTTCCCCATCGACTTCTAAAACCGAATCACAGCCTAAAATCAAAGCAGATTTTGAATTTGGGATTGAATCAGATAAGGTTGTTGTCAGTAGATTTGCTACCGCTTCTGCCTTACAACGGGCGAGAGTTTTGACTAATTCAGCCGGATCATTGAACTGAATTTGTGATTCATCAAAACCACTCGGACAAACTCTCGCCGGAATGCCAAGATTTTGTAATAAACGGCGACGGGCAGGGGAAGCAGAGGCTAAAATAAAGGGGATAGAATGTTCAGTTGCCATCTGCCGAAAAATTTTTGATTCTAAATTTTATAAAGAGTTTAGACGTTCACAAGGAACGTCTGATGATTCACAAAACGTCCCCATTAATAGACATTAAAGGATCTTGCAACTTGTTCAAGTTGTTCATGGGTTTTTTCCCAACGTTTTTCAGGGGTTGAAATATTCAACGTAAACAGTTGACCTCGACTGACTGTAACACTTGCAAAATCATGGCGTTTTTGATTGGGAAGTGTCACCGCATATTCTAGCAAATAGTAAGTTTTATCGCCTCTTTGACGAGATTCTGCATTGACTAATTCTGCTTCCCGTCCTGATCCGGGAGGGGCGATCGCATTTTTGCTGAGTTTGTATCCCACATCCGTCGGAGTGCCTATTTGATCAAGGGTTTTGTTATCAGGGATCGGACTAATAACAACGCTGACATTTTCAGTTTGCTCGATCATATCGTGAAAAACGACATCCGGCCCGTCAGAGACATTCACCTGAACCCAACCGTTGGGGTAAAGAAATTCGTAGCCATCCCCCGTATCCACAAAAGAGTTCAACCCCGCCGCACCGATTGAAACACAACCGCCGAGGGTCAGACTCACAATCACAAACAGTATAGCTGTAATTCGTTTGAACATTTGAACAGTTCCCAGTCTTCTCCGTTCCTATTGTCTCACGAAGTCTGCCGAAGGTATAGCAAGAGGCAATCTTAGGGGGCAGGTTAGAGGGAATAGGGAGACTTCCCCCAACTTGATAGGAAGAATTAGGATTTGATAACGTCAGCGTTAACTAAGGATATATCAGGTTTATTTTATCAATTTTACAATTAATAGAACTCTTACCTAAATTTTTGGCAATGCGATCGCCAGAACAACTCGAAGCCATTAATCAACAGTTAGAATAGGAAATTGCCGAACGGAAACGAACTGAAGAAATCTTGCAAAGTATATTATCAGGAACCGCTTCAGCGACGGGAGAAAATTTTTTTCCAGCATTAGCCAAAAATTTAGCAAAAGCGTTGGATGTTCCCTATGTGTTCGTTTGGGAAAAAATTAATGATCCGATCCCTCGGTTGCGTAGCTTGGCGTTTTGGTCAACTGATCGTTTCGTCAACAATTTTGAAGCCGATTGAGAAAATACACCTTACAATACTGTCCTAGAGAGTCAACAGCTTTGTTATTATCCTCAAGATCTGCAACAATATTTCCCGAATAATCCGTTACTCGAACAATTGGATGCTGAAAGCTACATCGGTGCGCCTCTATTTGATGTTGATCAAAACGTGATTGGTAATCTATCGATTGTCGATGTCAAACCCCTACAGACAGATAAGTGAACCCTAGCAATTGTATCAATTTTTGCAGATCGGGCGGCTACTGAACTGCAACGCAAATGGGTAGAGGAAGAAAAACGCCGCGCTTATGAACAGTTATAATTTAGAGTAGAAGAACGTACCGCAGAACTGGTGGCCGCGAATCGGGCGATCCAAAGCGAAATTAAAGAAAGAATTGCTATAGAAGCAACCATGCGATTAATGGTACAACGAGAGAAGACAACGACTCGGATTATTTTAAAAATGCGTCAAACTTTAGATTTAGAAACCATTTTTCATGCAACTACGGCGGAATTGCGAGAGGCAATCGCTTGCGATCGCGTGTTGATTTATCGTTTTAATTGTGATTGGGGTGGTCTGATTGTTTCGGAATCTGTCGCACCGGGTTGGGATCTGCTGTTTCCGCAACTGGCGAATACCCCCGAACTGACTCAAGTGACAGTCGATCAAGCAAATTGTGTTGCGGCTCAATTTAGCAGTTATCATAAACTCATTCAAGATACCTATCTGCAAGAAAATGAAGGCGGAATTCATCGTTTAAAAAATGGGTATTGTTGGGTTCCCGATATTTATCAAGCGGGTTTTGACTCTTGTTATCTAGAATTTTTAGAAAGATTACAAGCCCGATCTTATACGATTACACCGATCTTTTGTGGAAATCAACTCTGGGGATTATTAGGCGTTTATCAAAATAGTAATCCGCGAGCGTGGTTAGAAGAAGAAGTCAGGATTATTTCGCAAATTAGTAATCAGCTCGGCGTGGCGGTACAACAAGCCTCATTGTTTGCTCAAACTAAACGCCAAGCCGAAGAACTTCAACAGTCAAAGGAAGCGGCTGATGCTGCTAATAAAGCCCAAAGTGAGTTTTTAGCGAATATGAGCCATGAACTTCGTACTCCTCTCAATGCCATTCTGGGTTTTACTCAACTGATGCAGCGAGATTTTTCTGGGAATTCTAATCATCAACGATACATTAAAGAAGAAGTTCTAGAAGTTTTCAGGCAATATCTAGGGGTTGAATACTGTTATCAGCCAACTGAAAACGAGATCATAGATTCAACACCAGAGCCATCTGATTACAAGTTAGAGGCTACCGATTTAGCGATGATGTCTTTTGAATGGAACACTCAACTTTACAATGCTGCGGCTCAAGGTAGTGATGTTCTTTGTCTGCAACTCATTGATCAAATTCCTGCTGATCAATCAGCGAAGATTGCAGCATTGACTAAGTTAGTGGAAACCTATCAATTCGACAAAATTCTTGTGTTAACTCAATCCAAAACCCGACTGTGATTGATTTCATTTCGGCAAACGGTTGAAGTTGAATAAAGCTGAATATTCCTTTGAGAAACGGGGACAAGTTACAGTTAAAGCTCGGGGAGAAATGACAACTTATTGGTTAGAAAAAAGTTAAGAAGTTCGGTATTCTCTTAAGATTTTATTATATTCTGAGAGACTTAGCTAAAAGTGTGATAAACCTTTTGTACAGGTTGAGTCTAGACTGCTAGTATTTTCTGCTCGTATCATAGATAACTGCTTGCGAGGGAAAATTCAGCCTAAACTTGAAAAAGATTTGCAATAATGCTTTGCAGTACACCAACACCAAACACGACTGATGAGAGAACTTGACACCCAAAAAACAATCAGCCTGCTCAATGCCATCATGGAATTTGAACTAGCAGGAGTTGTCCGCTACACCCATTATTCGTTGATGGTAACAGGGCCAAATCGTTTGTCCATTGTACAATTTTTCCAAGCGCAAGCTACAGAATCTCTACTTCATGCTCAACAAGCTGGAGAAATTCTTACAGGTTTAGAAGGACATCCGAGCCAAAAAATTGCTCCCATTGAAGAAACATTTCAGCACACCGTCAAAGATATTTTACAGGAAAGCCTCAACCATGAAAAAACAGCGCTCGCACTTTACAAAGACCTACTTCATGTCGTAGAAGATGCCAGCATTTATATCGAAGAATATGCTCGAACTCTGATAGGTCAAGAAGAATTGCATGGCTTAGAAATCAAAAAAATGTTACGGGATTTTGCCTAAATTATTGAGTTTTTGAGATGAAGCGATCGCTGTTTTTTTGACACATTTTCAACAGAAATGGGCGATCGCTTCAATCTAGAGGTAGCGGGTCATGGCACAATAGAAAGGTTGACAGTACGCTGTTTGACAGCATTTCTAAGGATTCAACATGGCATCGATTAACGACAACTACCTCAAACTCAAAGCAGGCTACCTCTTTCCTGAAATCGCCCGACGGGTGAACAGTTTTGCAGAAGCCAATCCTGACGCCAAAATCATTAAACTCGGGATTGGCGACGTGACAGAACCCCTACCGGAAGCCTGTCGCACGGCGATGATCAAAGCGGTTGAAGAAATGGGCGATCGCAACACCTTCAAAGGTTATGGCCCAGAACAGGGTTATGGGTGGTTACGCGAAAAAATCGCCCAGCAGGATTTTCAAGCCAGAGGATGCGATATTGATGCGTCGGAAATCTTCATTTCTGATGGTTCAAAATGCGATACAGGCAACATTCTAGAGATTTTTGGTCATAATAATACCATTGCGGTGACTGACCCTGTATATCCCGTTTATGTCGATACAAATGTCATGGCGGGTAACACAGGTTCGGCGAATGATCGAGGTGAATTTGATGGTTTAGTTTATCTGCCGATCACCGCAGAAAATCACTTTACGGCTGAAATTCCCAGTCAAAAAGTTGATTTAATTTACTTGTGTTTTCCCAATAATCCCACAGGTGCAACGGCCACTAAAGATCATCTCAAAGCTTGGGTTGATTATGCCAAAGCTAATGATGCAATTATTCTGTTTGATGCCGCTTACGAAGCCTTCATCACTGATTCTAATTTACCCCATTCTATCTATGAAATAGAAGGGGCGCGAGATTGTGCAATTGAGTTTCGATCTTTTTCTAAAAATGCAGGATTTACCGGAACTCGTTGTGCCTTAACAGTAGTTACCAAAACGTTAAAAGCGAAAGCATCTGATGGTTCGGATGTTGAACTTTGGAAGTTATGGAACCGTCGTCAGTCTACTAAGTTTAACGGCGTTTCTTATATCGTTCAACGGGGTGCTGAAGCCGTTTATAGCGAAGAAGGACAAGCACAAGTCCGGGCTTTAATTGACTTTTACATGGAAAATGCCACGATTATTTGTGAACAGTTAAAAGCCGCAGGATTATCGGTTTATGGCGGTGTAAATGCGCCCTACGTTTGGGTGAAAACACCTCATGGTTTATCGAGTTGGGATTTCTTTGATAAGCTGCTGCAAACTTGCAATGTTGTCGGAACACCGGGTTCTGGGTTTGGTGCTGCGGGAGAAGGATATTTCCGTATTTCTGCTTTTAATACTCGAGAAAATGTTAACGAAGCCATGAAACTGATTACGGAGAAGTTCAAAGTTTAGTGTTAAAATAGGGTGAGTATTGCTCCCCTGAAAAAACCCGGTTTCTCATAGCGAATCCAAGGCTAAAATATTCAAGTTACGCTCAGAAACCGGGTTGATGTTTTTTACTCCAGAATCAAACCGATGATACAAGCACCGACAAAATCCATAACGTTAGACGAATTTCTACAGTTAGAAGAAACTGAACCAGCCAGCGAGTATATTGATGGGGAGATTATTCAAAAACCAATGCCACAGGGAGAACATAGTACAATTCAAGGTGAATTGATTATCGCTATTAATGCGGCTGTTAAACCGACCAAAATAGCAAGAGCTTTTCCAGAATTACGGTGTACTTTTGGCGAAAAATCAATTGTTCCCGATGTAGCTGTATTTACATGGCAAAGAATCCCACGCAAAGAGAATGGGGGTGTTGCGAATAAGTTTTTATTGGCTCCAGATTGGATTATTGAAATATTATCACCCGATCAAAGTCAAACAAAAGTGACGAAAAAAATCTTAAACTGCTTTAAATTTGACACCCAAATGGGATGGTTAATTGACCCTGAAGAAAAGACAATATTTGTTTATCTTCCCACAGCAGCCCCCGCAGTCTTTGATGAACCCTCTCAACAGCTTCCGGTTCCTGAATTTGCCAGTGAACTGCAACTGACGTTAGGTCAAGTGTTTGATTGGTTGTTAGAATAGAAAATTATTTTCTTAAAAAACCCTGAATTCCGCCTAGTTCAGTCTCTTGTTCTCAATGAGTAACGAGGTGGTCTTCAAAAGTGCAGATCAATGTGAGAAAATAGATAAAGTCGCGATCGCAATTTCAATCAATGTCTTCAAATCCTACTTCTCTTGATTTTCCCTTTAGGCGTTTGCGTGATGTCCGAACTAAGCTGCTACGCCTTCATAAAGCACTGTTAGAGTCTGAAAAAGTCGAGTACGAAAAATTTAATGGCCCGATTCGTTCTCGGGGAGAATTTTTTCAACTGGTTATCGGAGACGGAATGTTTAGTTGGTTGCGTCCCTTTTCTCAGTTAATCGCTCAAATTGATGAAGTCATGGCGGCGAAAGATGAGCCTGTCACTCTACAACAAGTTAACCATTTATTAGAGGAAACCCAAATTTTACTTCGCCCTTCTGAAAATGGAAACGTTCGAGAAAAACGCTATTTTGAAGCCATTCAACGTGACCCAGATATTGCGTTTATGCACGCTGAATTATCTCAATTGCTTTCACAAAAAAGTTAATTCACTTTCTCGAAATTTTTGAAGTTTTTTGCTAATTTTGTTCGATTTTATATCAGCCAACCCAAGTGAACATTTGAGCAGTATATTGAGTTGGCTGTAGGGATTTGGCGATTTGTATTCCCAGAAAAAACTCTATTGAACCCAGACAAGGCTATTGGAAACCAAAACGGGTAATAGCTCCCAAAAACTCATAAAAGGTGATTTGTTGATCACCATTATTGTCAGCTTGCTGTAAAATTGTTTTGAGTTCGTCTGTATCTACGGGGAGATATAACTGTTCAACAATTCTCAAAGCTTCCTGAAATGAAAGTAAACCGTTACCATCTGTATCAAATTCTCGAAATTTTTTAAGAATGTTATAATCTGGCTCTGTCGCCATCAAAAATTCTTCAAACTCAATACAGCCATCTTGATTCGCATCAAGACGTTTAAACTGCTTAGTTAACTTTTCTTTTTCTTGCTCTAGCAGATATTGCAAATATTCCTCTAGCACAATTTGACCATCGTGATTGCTATCAATTTGAGCAAAGGATTGTTTGAGTAGTTCTAATTTCTCAGGAGAAAGTAGCTCTTTTGCCGCCTCTGATACCTCAAATCCTAAACCTTCAGAATTCATTCTTCCTATTTGTTCGACTGATTATTTCCGTACAGGTAAGGAGTTTATCACAAACATTCATCAATTCTCTGGATGAGTCCAATATCATCCCCTCTTGTCGCTTGCTGAGGGGGTTGAGGAGATGGACTGGATTTTGCTCCCCCAAGCTACCCTCAACGCCAAGAACAGCTAAAAGTCTAGCAGAGGTGACAATTGTACTTAGACACTGTAAACGCTGGCGGTGGGGTGACGACTCTCTCGAATGACATCAATCGGCAATTACTCTAAATAGTCTTTGTACAAAGTTTGTAACATCTTTTCAAGTTGAGCTTCAGGACAATATTCAATTAAGGCATCAAAAGCTTCGACTAATTTTGCTGCACTTTCTCCTAATGTTGGACTCATATCCCAAACATCTTGAACCCATTCTGAGGAAGACTCATCATAAAAAATTAAACGTTCAAGTTGTTGTTTTGCTTCTGTTTTTGAGATCGACATAGGCTCTAAGTTTGCGGTTACACTCTGACTTTTCATTGAGATTTAAAAGCTAAACTTATATTATCTCATTCATCGACAAAACACAAGCATTATTTAGAATTTATTCTTCTTCATTCGCTGAGGGTTTTACTGAGTCTTCTCCCCACTTCCTAGAAGGTTCAGCCGCTCGTTTTGTCGGTTGTGATTTCGTTCCATATTTCAGCAGTTCTAACTGTTGAGGTTTCGGTTCAGGTAAAGACGATTTACCTTCTCCTTTTCGCCGTTTTGAGGTTCGTTCTTCGGCTGTATTTTCAGTCACAACTTCATACAATATCGCTTGTTTATTCATCTGACTGCCTTTTCTTAATACTCGCCCTAAGCGTTGAATATATTCTCGTTCGGAAGCGGTTCCTGATAAAATAATAGCAATTCGAGCATCAGGAACATCAACCCCTTCATTTAATACATGAGAAGCCACTAAGGTTTTATATTCCCCTTGACGAAATTTAGATAAAATTTGATGACGTTCTTTAACAGGCGTTTGATGGGTAATAGCCGGAATTAAAAACTCTTGAGAAATGCGATAAACTGTAGCATTATCTCCGGTAAAAATCAAAGTTTTTTCCTGATCATGTTGGGCGAGTAAATGGGTTAATACCCGCAGTTTGCCATCGGTACACAGAGCAATTTCTTTCGCTTGGCGATGGGCTAACATCGCACGTCTTCCCACAGGTGTTCGGGAACTAACTATCACAAAGTTTTTCCATCCTTCCAAACTTGACAAACTAATTTTATTGTCTTTGAGAAAATCATTTCTAGTCTTAATTTTTTCCTGATAGCGTTTCTGTTCTTGTTGGGAAAGCCGTACAAATATTTGAACATTTTTATGTTCAGCCAAAGCAATTCCGGCGAGTTGTTCAGGTGTTTTGTGATAAACAGTCGGCCCTATTAAATCCTGTAAATCGCTATGTTTACCATCCGAACGATCAGGAGTTGCTGTTAAACCTAAGCGATAAGGTGCGATTGAATATTCAGCAATTACCCGATAAAAATCCGTCGGTAAGTGATGACATTCATCAAAAACTAACAAGGCATATTTATTCCCTATCGTCTCAGCATGAATCGTCGCACTATCATAAGTTGCCACTAAAATCGGTGTTTTATCCCGTGAACCTCCCCCCAATAAACCGACATCTAAATCTGGAAATGCTGCCTTTAAATGAGCATACCATTGGTGCATCAAATCCAATGTCGGAACAACAATTAACGTTCGGTTTGATGTCGCTTGCATCGCCATTTGTGCGAGATAAGTTTTTCCCGAAGCCGTCGGTAAAACCACGACCCCTTGACTTTGGGCTTGTCGCCATGCTGTCAATGCTTCTTGTTGATGGGGATAGGGTTCCATCTCAACACTCGGAACAAATTCTAGGGATTGAAATTCATCAGCATGATTAATAAAGTTGACATTCTCAGCTTGTAATGATTTGATTAAAGAACGATAATAAATTGCCGGAATTCTAAACTTTTCGATGCGATCATCCCAAGTGGCAAAGTCAATCCAAGCCTTACCTTTTGGGGGAGGATGTAAAATCAGAGTACCACGATCAAAGGATAGAATGGGAGTGCGAGACATAAATCTTGTTGTTATCGGTTAACGGTGTAAATCTTCTACTAAAACGTCTATTTTAGCGATTCATAACAAATTTAATGATGTCTAACAATCAAAAGCAAATTTTCGGCTGGCTGATGTACGACTGGGCGAATTCTGCCTATATTACCACCGTCGTTGTCGCAGTATTACCCGCCTATTTTGCCTCTGTTATCGTTCCTCAAGGGGGTGTTTCCTTTGGCGGAACCCTCTACAGTGCAACCGCAATTTGGGGATTTCTCATTAGTTTATCAGCTTTTATTGTTTTTTTGATTGCTCCGGTGATGGGGGCGGTTTCAGACTTCTCTGCTTCTAAAAAGAAATTTCTCATGGCGTTTTGCTGGAGTGGGAGTTTAGCCGCCTGTTTATTATTCTTCTGCCAAGCAGGTGATTTAGTTCAGACGATTATTTTATTTTTGATTGCTCAAATTGGTTTTGTCAGCGCTAATATTTTTTATGATGCTTTTCTTCCGAGTATTGCTTCTGAAGATAATATTGACTGGATTTCGGGGAAAGGGTTTGCTTATGGTTATATTGGGGGCGGCTTACAATTTGCCCTCTCACTGGGGTTAATAGCTGGGCATCAAGCATTAGGAATTTCCGCCGAACTTGCAGCAAGATTAGCCATATTAATGGCTGGCTTATGGTGGGGAGGCTTTTCGATTATTACCTTTTTATACCTGAAAGAAGCCCCAACTACTGAGACATTACCCGTAGAATATCGTCAGCTTCCAGTCGGACTTGCTTATTTAAAAGTGGGAATTATTCGCACAGTGATCACCCTGCGAAAATTGCAAGCCTTTAAACATTTACTCTACTTTTTGATTGCCTATATGATTTACAACAACGGCATTCAAACCGTCATCACAATGGCAACCATTTATGGGGCTGAAGAATTAAAATTCTCGACGAATGTTTTGATGATTACATTGCTAGTGATTCAGTTTGTTAGCGTTGTTGGTGCCTTAGCCTTTAGTAAATTAGCCGAGAAAATTTCAGCTAAAAATGCCTTAATGGTTAGCTTATTGGGTTGGGCATTTGTCGTGATCTATGCCTATTTTATGCAAACCCCAACCGAATACTTTATCTTAGGAGGAATTGTGGGATTAGTTCAGGGGGGATCTCAATCCCTCAGTCGTTCTTTTTATGGTTCTATTATTCCGGTTCATGCTGCGGCTGAATTTTATGGATTTTACTCAGTTTTTAACAAAGGATCAGCAATTATTGGGCCGTTAGCGTTTGCTTTAATTCGTCAATTCACCGGAACAGCTAGAGCTTCTATTCTCTCCTTAATTATTTTCTTTATCCTGGGTTTAGTCATTCTTGCTTATGTTGACGTCGAACAAGCGAAAGCCGCCAAAGCAACGAGTCCTTTAAATTAAGGTTTGTTTGAAAAGAAGTGTGACAATTGCTTGTGATTTTGAAATTTTAGGTTAGGATTTAAACTGAACTCCTCTCATCTTTTGTTTCCCAGTTCTAATTACCAAATTTTCTGCTGTGAAACCCGATCAACTTGACCTCAAAATGGCGAGTCAATTTGCCCAGTTAGCTCTGGGATGTGTCTTGCGAGAATATCCACACGTTCAGTTATACTGGCTGGAAAGTCACGAAGATTTCATCCCACCTCGTCAGTTAACGCCTGCTTTTTATGGCTGTTTAGATTGGCATTCAGCCGTTCACAATCACTGGATGCTGGTTCGTTTAATTCGTTGGTTTCCAGATGCTCCATTTACTGACATCGCCCGAGAAGCGATCGCCCAAAACATCACCTTTGAAAATATTAGCGCCGAAGTTGCCCATTTGCAATCTCAACCTCGGTTTGAATGTCCCTACGGTTTAGCATGGCTATTACAACTCACGGCTGAACTCAGAGAATGGGAAGATATTCAAGGTCAAAAATGGCTCGAAATTCTTCAACCCTTAGAAGAAATGGCTGTCCAAAATCTGCAAAAATGGATGCAAAATTTATCCTATGCTAACCGCACAGGTAGCCATTCTCAAACCGCATTTGCTTTCGGTTTTATTTGGGATTGGGCAAAGAATCATCATCCCAGTTTAACTCCAGAAATCGAACAAAAAATCCATCAATTTTATCTCAATGATTGCAACCATCCCCTGCATTTAGAACCTTGGGGCTATGATTTTCTTTCACCCACATTAGCCGAAGCTGATTTAATGCGACGCCTTCTTTCTCCTAATAGCTTTGCCAGTTGGCTCAGTCAGTTTTTGCCTAAACTTCCCCTTGAAAAACAAATAGATTGGTTACAGCCTGTTTCTGTAGAAAATCCAGAAGATTATGCTCAGTCTCATTTTGATGGTTTAAACTTGAGTCGGGCTTGGATGTTAGAAGGTATCATTTCGGGATTACCCCCTGATGATTCGCGGATTTCTGCCCTACAAGCTGTCGCCCAAGTCCATCAACAAACGGGTTTAAATTTAGTCTCTGCAATTGACTATAGCGGCAGTCATTGGCTGGGAAGTTTTGCTGTTTACCTGATGACAAAACGAGGATTAACCCGGTAAAATTCTTGATTTTTAAAAAGGATTATAAAAGTCAATATTGTTCGGAAAATTTTGATTGTATAACTTTTATTTCAGAATTTAATTTTATGACTGAGTTAAGACAAAATCTGATCACGAGGGATTGGGTCATTATTGCAACGGAACGGGCAAAACGTCCCCATGAATTTGCTCAACATGACATCTCAACCGTTAAAATTCCCGCCTATCGATCTGATTGTCCCTTTTGTCTGGGTAACGAACATCTAACCGGAACTCCTGAATCTCTACGACTTTGTGAAGGAATCGGAAGTGATTGGAAAGTGCGAGTTGTGGGGAATAAATATCCCGCTTTATCGCAAACGGGAGAACGAATTAGAAATATTGATGGCATTTTTCGCTCTTTATCTGGCGTGGGATTTCACGAAGTTGTCATTGAACATTCTCGCCATGATTTAACCACCGCTTTAATGACTATTGAAGACATTTCCAGTATTCTACGAGTTTACCGCAAAAGATACTCAGATTTACGTCAAGATACTCGAATTGAAACGATTGTAATTTTTAAAAATCATGGGAAAGGTGCAGGTACATCTCTCGAACATCCCCACTCTCAAATTGCCGCTTTACCCATTGTTCCTTATCAATGGCGCGATCGCACTCAAGAAGCCATTCGCTATTATGATGATACGGGAGAATGTATTTTTTGTCATACCTTAAAAGAGGAACTGAACGCCGAAGAACGCATCATTTTCGAGAGTAAACATTTTGTCGCTTTTATTCCCTACGCCGCTCTTTCTCCCTTTCATATTTGGATTTTTCCGCGTCGTCATTCTTCCTCTTTTGATGAGATTACCAATGGAGAAATAACCGATTTAGCTAAAACCCTCAAAATTGTTTTAGCTAAACTTTATTATGGCTTACAAAATCCTGATTATAACTATACCATTCGCTCAATTCCCACTTCTGATAAATATGCTGACTATTTTCATTGGTATATGGCTGTGGTGCCGCGAATTTCTCTTTCTGCTGGTTTTGAATTAGGTAGTGGAATGTATATTAATACCGCTTTACCCGAAGAAAGTGCAGAATTTTTACGAGCCGTTGATATTCCTGATGATGACAATTCCGGTGATGATTTCAAGAATGATAACTTGATTTATCTGCGACGCTAACTGAACATTTTTTTCGGATGGGTGACAACCGATAACTGAACTGAAATCACAAACTTATTGCTGTCACCCACCCTACAAATCAGTTACTTAACAAGCAGCAGTTGATTCCGGTAATTGAACCTTTGTTCCGCCTAAACCACAATATCCATTGGGATTTTTTGCCAAATATTGCTGATGATAACTTTCAGCAAAATAAAACTCAGGCGCATTGATAATCTCAGTGGTAATTTGTCCGTATCCCGCCTTAGAAAGCTCCTGCTGATAGGCATCCCGTGAGGCTTCAGCTAAGTCTCGTTGTGAGTCAGAATAGAGATAAATTCCAGATCGATACTGAGTTCCCGCATCATTACCTTGACGCATTCCTTGAGTCGGATCATGACTTTCCCAGAATACTTTGAGCAACTGTTCATAACTGATCACTTTCGGATCATAAACCACAAAAACGACTTCATTATGACCTGTTAAACCTGTACAAACCTCTTGGTAAGTCGGGTTTGGGGTATATCCTGCCGCATAACCAACCGCCGTGATATAAACGCCGTTTTGCTGCCAAAATTTGCGTTCAGCGCCCCAGAAGCAGCCCATCCCAAACATTGCCATTTCCATGTTTTCGGGATAGGGAGGCTGGAGGGAGTTACCATTGACAAAATGATGCTCCGGTACTGGCATCGGTTGCGAACGTCCCGGTAGAGCATCTTCCGCCTTCGGCATCGCCGCCTTTTTATTGAATCCAAATAGTCCCATAAGTTTTAACTCAGTGTTTGAATGAGATCTTAACCTTACTTAACATTTTAAAGAAAAAGGCCTCAATGATCATCCGTCAACGCCAAAATCAGCAAAATCCATCCCCTCTGGCAATCAAGCCGTTCACGTTTTTGTCCCTGTTAAGAAAACGAGATTGTTTGAGAAAATATCAATCAGAGGGGCATTCCACTAAACTCAAACAAAGATATGTCTGAATTTTCAGCAAATATTCTGCTCATTGATGATCAGCTTGATAACCTGCGAGTGCTATCTGCTTTACTCTCTCAGAGAGGATATCAAGTCAGAAAGGCACGTAGCGGGTATATGGCATTAGAAACCGTTAAAGTCAATTTACCCGATTTGATTCTTCTCGATATTAAAATGCCCGATATGAGCGGTTATGAGGTTTGTCAGCACCTAAAAACCGCCCTAGAAACCCGAGAAATTCCCGTCATTTTCCTCAGTGCGCTAGAAAGCACATTTGATAAAGTCAAAGGTTTTCAAGTGGGAGGATGTGACTATATTACCAAACCTTTTGAAATGGATGAGGTACTCGTGCGAGTGGAAAATCAACTGACAATTCAGCGACAAAAAAAACTTTTACTCGAGCAAAATAAACAGCTTCAACAAGAGATTCGCGATCGTCAACGAGCCGAAGCAGAAATTCGATTATTATTAAAAATGACTCAAGCGATCAGTGAAGCCTGGGATTTTGAAACAGCTTTAGAAGTGACGCTGTGTGAAGTTTGTCAAGCGATAGATTGGGATTACGGAGAAGCCTGGATTCCCAATGATCAAGTGTTGGTTCACAAAGCGAGTCAAATTCAGTGTAGTGTAGACCCCTTGCTTCAACAATTTTACCATTCTAGTGTGAAGTTAACGTTCGCTCCTAATCAGGGATTAGTGGGGCGAGTTTGGTCATCTCAAAAGTTAGAATGGATTGAGGATATTTCCTTAGAATCTCCGCCAAACTTTGTTCGTTCTCAACTGGCTCGTCAGGCTGGATTAAAAACAGCTTTGGCGGTGCCGATGATTTTTGGCGATCGCGTTTTAGCCCTGTTAGTTTTCTTTAAAAAAGTGGCAATGTCACCCGATGCTCATCTGGTCGAATTGGTGAGTGGAGTGGCAACACAACTGGGAGCTTTAATGCCCCATAAAAAAGCAGAAGAAGCACTAAGATCAGCCTATGTTGAATTAGAACGTTTGGCTAAAATTGATAGTCTCACTGAAGTTGCTAATCGTCGCTATTTTGATGAATATTTAGAACGAGAATGGAAACGACTCGCTCGTGAAGCACAACCTTTATCTCTAATTTTATGTGATGTCGATTGTTTCAAACTCTATAACGATTTCTATGGACATCCAGCAGGCGATCGCTGTTTAAAAGAAATTGCTCAAGCGATTTCTCGATCAGCAAGGCGTCCGGCGGATTTAGTCGCACGTTATGGGGGCGAAGAATTTGTGATTATTTTACCCAATACTACACTCACAGGCGCTTTAAAAGTTGCTAACTCAATTCGCCAAGAAGTTGAACAACTGAAAATCCTTCACGAAAGGTCTATTGTACAACCTTTTGTTACCGTCAGTTTAGGGGTTTCGAGTACCATTCCTCATCCAGAACTTTCTAGGGTGACTCTGATTCGAGTTGCTGATGAAGCTCTTTATAAAGCTAAAAATCAAGGTCGAAATTGTGCAGTTTGTACTGTCTTATAAACTTAATACTATCAAAAATACTGAAGCTTTAAAAAGTCAAGCACTAATCAAAACATTAGTATCTATGACAAATCTATATCTTGTTCTTCTAACGTGAGTGCGAGTTGATAAATTTGGCGACGGGGAAGGGAGGTGTTTTCAGCGAGTTGACGGCTGGCTTGCGATCGCGTTAAACCTTGACGGAGTAATGCCTCTAATTCGGCTTTAATTGCCGTTTCTGACAGTTCCGGCGTTTTTTCAATTTTACCTGCCACAACGAGGGTAAATTCGCCCTTGGGTTCAATATTTTCATAATATTCAACCGCTTCTCCGACCGTTCCTCGCCAAAATTCTTCATGGAGTTTGGTTAACTCTCTGCCTAACACAATTTCGCGATCGCGTCCTAATGTTTCTGCTAAATCTTGTAACGTTTGCCGCAACCGATGAGGCGATTCATATAAAATCATCGTGTGAGACTGCGATCGCAATTCTTCCAAACGTTGCTGTCTAAGTTTGGTTTTTGTCGGTAAAAATCCCTCAAATACAAACCGATCTGTGGCTAACCCAGAAACACTCAACGCCGTTAAACAAGCACTCACCCCCGGAATCGGAATGACTGCAATTCCTGCTTCTATACAGGCTTTTACCAGTTCGTATCCGGGATCAGAAATCCCCGGTATTCCCGCATCCGTAACAATGGCGATCGCTTTTCCCTGACGCAACTTTTCTAATACTTCTGGAATCCGACGATGTTGATTGTGTTCATAGTAGCTAATTTGTGGTGTTTGAATTTGAAAATGTTGTAAAAGTTTACCTGTGTGTCGGGTATCTTCGGCGGCTATTAAATCTACCGTTTGTAAGATTTGAACCGCTCGAAATGTCAGATCACCGAGATTCCCAATCGGTGTCCCAACTACATAAAGCGTTCCCGGTTTTACTTCCATTCGTTTCCCATTAGCAAAGAACAAACCCCTATTTTAAATCAATGAAAATAAGTAACAAATAAACCGCTAAATTCCTGCAAAAGTGCTAAACACTGAGATAGGGAAAATATTTTTGGGTGTTGATATGACTCACAACGGACTGTTTGTTGGATTAGTAACGCTAGACTTCCTCTATGGGGTGAGTGAATATCCCGCTAAAAACCAAAAAGTTGTCGCTTCTGATTATACCGTAGCGGCAGGCGGGCCGGCAACGAATGGGGCGGTTACGTTTAGTTACCTGAAAAACAAAGCTAAACTCTTCGGAGTTGTGGGTACTCATCCCATCACTGAACTAATCCGCGCCGACTTAAGCCAACACCATGTTATTTTAACAGATTTAGACCCAACTCGCAGCTCACCGCCCCCGGTTTCTTCTATTCTTGTCACTCCGAAAACAGGTGATCGCACAGTCGTTTCTATTAACGCCGTGAAGTCACAAGCCACTCTAGAAAGTATACCCCAAAATTGTTTAGATGGGGTTGATATTGTGTTAATTGATGGCCATCAAATGACGGTGAGTGAACAGATTGCTAAACTCGCCCGACAAAAGGAAATCACAGTTGTAATGGATGGAGGAAGTTGGAAACCGGGACTTGAAAAGGTTTTACCCTATGTCGATTATGCCATTTGTTCGGCGAATTTTTATCCTCCTGATTGTCAAAAATCTGCTGATGTTTTTGCTTATCTTAATGAAATTGATATTCCGTTTGTTGCCCGGACTCAGGGTGATCAACCCATTCAATACTGTACCCCAAACCGTCAAGGAGAAATTGAAATTCCACCGATTAACGCTGTGGATACCTTGGGAGCGGGGGATGTGTTTCACGGGGCGTTTTGTCATTTTATCCTAGAAAGTTCCTTTGTCAATGCGTTAACGGCATCTGCTGAAATTGCCGCTTGTTCTTGTCAATCTTTTGGAACTCGTCAGTGGATGCAATGATTGGACTCGTTGTTTTAATTTTTTTGAAGACTTGTGGACTCAGGTAGCGGTGAGTATAATCTAAACAGAGTTGATCTCTACAGTAACTTACAATCAATTGATCAATCCTGAAAGAGATGATAAGTTATTGTACTTTAAAGGAAGTGAATCAATAAAGTTGATCGGTTTTAAACTTATAATTTTTCAGCCAAAATGACAGATTCTAAACCCCTGCGAATTACGCTCCCTCCCTTGCAGATTACATTGGAAGATGAACAACAAGTGAGCCTCCAATGGTTAGCACAACAATTGAATTTACCGCCTCAACCTCAACCTCAAGTTTCTGATTCTTGGAAAACTTGGGTCGCAATTAATAAGTTACTCAATCAACCGGATGATGTTTTGGTTCAGCGCATGGTTGAACAGGGGGTTGATGTCAAGTTAGCCCTAGAAGAAGTGACTCAAGCCCCGAATCATCCTTATTATAAAGCGGGAAATCAATTTGTTCAACAGTTGCGAAAATTGGAGTCTATTCTCCAAATTCAGCAGCAACTTTCGGCGCTTTCCAGTCAAGCTGAAACCATTGAACGTCGGGTTAATCTTTCTAGAAGTGAATTTTTAGAAGGGTTTTATTCTCAAAATAAACCTGTTGTATTAACAGGGATAATGAACAATTGGAAAGCCTTAAATCAGTGGAATCCCCAGTATCTCAAACAACATTATGGCACGGCGACGGTAGAAGTTCAGGCGAACCGCAATAGTGATCCCGAATATGAACTCAATGTTGAAAAACACCGCCAAAAAGTCTTACTCAAAGATTATGTTGATTGGGTGGTTGAAAAAGGAGAAAGCAACGATTGTTATATGGTTGCCAATAACGGGAATTTAGACCGAGAAGACATGAAAGGATTAATGAATGATCTCGAAGTTTTCCCGGAATATCTCAACCCAGAAGATACATCACGGCGAGTCTTTTTCTGGTTTGGTTCAGCCGGAACAATTACGCCGTTACATCACGATCCGATTAATTTAATGTTAGCTCAAGTGTTGGGTCGTAAACGGATTTTATTGATTCCGCCTCGTCAAACTCCATTTATATACAATCATCTGGGCGTTTTCAGCCAAGTTGATCCGGAAAACCCCGACTTGAAGAAATATCCTCTCTATAACAATATTAAACCGATTGAACTGATTTTACAACCGGGAGAAGTCATTTTTATTCCCGTCGGTTGGTGGCATCATGTGAGAGCATTAGATGTGAGTATTTCCGTATCATTCACTAATTTTGTTTTTCCGAATTATTACAACTGGCAAAATCCTACTTTTGGTCGAAGCTAATCAAAATACCAGAACAATTGTGATCCAGATCGCCTAAAATCTAAGAACAAATCAATGTCGGAGGGGGGTTCAAATCACAGATGCTCCCCTCCTATTTTAGTCAGTATTTATATAGGTATCTTATTGTCAATTGCGACTTGAATTGTATCTAGAGGATTATGATCGAAATGTTTTTACCATCTTCTCACAGAAATAACACCTACGAGCCAACCTCAAAACCCGAAGATATTCCTGACCCCTACGACTGGATACAGGAACATCGTTCTCTCGCTCATATCGCCCACACTCTCAGTCTTTTGAATGGCATTCAAGAAGGCGAAGATTTCTACTATACGCCTGAAGGTGAGTTAGTGATCGGTTTAAAAGCCAGAGATCTTTTAAAAGCAAACTGCGATGATCAAGATTGGCAATATGTGCGAAATTACCTATCCATCCAAAAGATTTAAGCAATGAAATTAAGCTTGACTGCCGCTTTCTCCTTTGATCACAGCCGCACCAATTAAGTGAGCCAAACGCAGAGCTTCTGGAACCTTACCACAATCAGTCAAACGATCCAAAGCCATCGCGATCGCCCAGGGTTCTTCACCGCACACCTGAAAAAAAAGGGAGGATAGGCATGAATTTCACCTGCACGACTTAAAATTTGCAGTCGTTTTTCACGATCGCTTAAACGTCCTAACGCCTGTTCGATTTTGTTTAAATTCGGTGGACGGCGCATCACCGCCACACAAGGTCTTTCTAATCGACTCGCCAACTCCGGTAAATCGACCAAATTAAACCCTCCAAAGCCAATCCCATCGATTAAAACGAGATGCAACTGGGGTAAGAACTTACCCCCCATCAGTAAGTCACAAAGGGTATCTGTCGCATCCCAGCCATCCGATTGCACAGTTCCCCAAACCATACCCTCAAAGCGAGTTCCACTACAAACCACCCCTGCAATAGAGACTTGTTGGCCACTGTGACGCTCAAAGGGAGCATCATCAAAACCAATTACCCGAATGACCGAAAAAAAGCGGGATGCAAGCCCCGTCGTTTACGAGGGTTAACTTACTTTCTGCATATAGCATCTATGTGGTATGATAATATTATACGCCAAGCAAGCCAGTGTCAATGATCGTCTACGAATTTAAAGCAAAAGGAAAAGCGTATCAATATAAAGCAATCGATGAAGCCATCCAAACATCTCAGTTTGTTCGGAATTCTTGCTTGCGGTATTGGATGGATAATCGCGGACTCGGAAGAAAAGAGTTGTATCGATATAACACTGAACTCCGAGCTATGTACCCTTTTGTCAGAGACTTGAATTCACACGCTTGTCAGGCGTCTGTAGAACGGTGTTGGTCAGCTATTGCTAGGTTCTTTGATAATTGTAAGAAGCGGTGCGACCCTGCTCCGTCTAACGGAGCCAAGGAAGCGCGAACTCCGGTCTTGGGGTCACGCCTGCGAGGAGGAAGTTCGCAAGAGACGCGCACCAAGAGAGAAAGTACCTGGCAAGAAGGGTTATCCGAGGTTCAAGAAAAACAGTCGTTCTGTTGAATACAAACAGAGCGGTTGGAAACTTTTAGACCCCAAACATATCGAATTTATCGATAAAAAAGGGATTGGAAAACTCAAGCTTGTCGGAACTTGGGATCTGGCATTTTATCCAGTTGAACAAATTAAACGAGTGAGGCTGGTTAGAAGGGCTGACGGCTATTACGTTCAATTTTGTATCCAAGTCGAGGTGAAGGTAAAAATACAACCGACAGGGAAAACAATTGGATTGGATGTAGGATTAAAAGAGTTCTACACCGATAGTAATGGCAATACTGAGTTAAACCCTCGTTTCTACAGAAAAAACGAAAAGCGATTAAAGCTTTATCAAAAGCGCGTTTCAAGAAAAAATATTGGCAGTGCCAACCGATTAAAAGCCATTAAACGACTGGGCAAAGCACACCTCAAAATAAGTAGACAACGTGTAGAACACGCCAAAAGACTGGCGCGTTGCGTAATCCAATCAAACGATTTGGTCGCCTACGAAGACTTGAGGATTAAGAACTTAGTAAAGAATCATTGTCTAGCCAAGTCAATTAATGATGCGGGTTGGTATCAATTCAGAAAATGGTTAGAGTATTTTGGAAGCAAGTTTGGTCGGGTAACGGTTGCTGTTAACCCGGCTTATACCTCCCAAACCTGCTCTAATTGTGGTGCGATTGTTAAAAAATCTCTATCAACTCGAACTCATATTTGTCAGTGTGGGTGCGAGTTAGACAGGGATCATAACGCCGCAATTAATATACTGAATTCAGCTTTGAGTACGCTAGGGCATAGCGGAACTTGGATCTTAGATCAAAACGCTACCCTTCGGGAACGCCTGCGGCGAACAGGAGATTTTACCTCTACTGTGATAGGAGAAATCCTGTCTCAGCAAGTCGAGTCGTAGAATGAAGAATCCCCGTCGTTTACGACGTGGGAGTGTCAAACGATTAAGTTTCAGTAGGGATTCGAGGTTCATTTGATCTCTAGTTGGACGCACCTGCGGCTCTTTGGAGTGCGACTTGACGGTTCCTTTCGTATTCTGTAGCTTTTTGTTGAGCGGTTTGATAGTTGGGACTAGACTCAGGGACTTGTTTCATCCGTTCAACGGCTTGTCCCCATTGGCTGGCGACGCTTTCCCACTCAGTTCGAGATTGAGCGGTTTGAGCCAAGTTCGCCGCACTAATCGCCGAACGAACCGCTTCTGCCCAAGGATCAGAGGGGGTTTGGGTCGCCGTTGGTGGGGGAGAAGCCGGGGTTTCCCCAGACGTCTCGGGTGGGGTTTCTTCTGGGGTTGAGGGTTCAACTTCTGATTCTGAACTCCCGCCACTGAGGAAGGGGAGTTTATAAATCCCGCTAAAGTGTAAACCAGCTAAGGCGGCGATCGCCAACAAAGTCACCAAGAAAACAAACAGTAGTATTTTACCTTTGTTATTGGGCGGGACTCGTTCGGTTTCTTCCTCCAAGTCATCGTCTTCTTCTGGGTTGTAATTGGCTTCTAGATTGTCGTCATAGTCTTCGTCGTCAACGCTTTCGTCATCAAAGGCGTAGTTGTCTTCGTCGTCATCATCAGAAATGATCACTTCCTGGGGAAGAACTCCCTCCGGAATGTGATCATCGTTCAAATTCTCCTCCTCATCGTCATTGAAGTCAAACTGAGGCATCGGAGGAATGGGTTCTTCGTCGAGATCTAAAGATTCCTCGGGAGGGATCTTGAGAATGATTTCATCTTCCCATAGGGGTATGTCATCCCCAAACTGACGCCCGTAAATCTTCACCGTATAAACGGAGTCAATATCAAGCCTCTTCATCCCGTTCTCAATAAAGCTCACTAAAGCTTTTTGATTATTGGGGACTTGTTCGCCTTCAAGCATGACATGAAGACAGCCATTATCCCGCATGACATCTGCATTAATGCCTTTCGGTTTAAGGGAATGGTTGATCGCACTGGCGATCGCTTTTGGATCGCCTTGTTTGGCGAGTTGTTTAGCGAGATCCCGTTGGTTTTCGTCTGGCATGGCTCACCCTCTATAAGGGGTAACTGGCAATTCAATGATACTATCTGTTTTTGTAAGCTGTGTAACCTGATTTGACAAGACGCTCAAGGGGTCGAATCCGCCGGGAAACAGCCACAAGCATTCTGTTTAAATTCTACCGCCGAGATTGAGATTGAAATAGGTTACACAAGGCAATGACGTGAGTTTGTAGGGTTGAGATTTCATCTGAACCGCGTTTGAGTTGGGTTTCTAACTCGAGCAACAGAGGTAAGCTTTGTTGGAGTTGGTTAACGGAAAGGGATTGCACCTCTTGACGCAGAAAATAAATGCGCTTAGGATTACTAATTTCGGCTGCTTTGGCGATTTCTCGCTCATCTTTGACTTGGCGATCTATCATTAGTTTGACCCATAACCAAGTGCGAAATTGACCCACTAATGTGGCGACAATTCGCAGTCCAGGTTCATTGTGATCGATCAAAGCTGCTATTAATTCTAGAGCCTGATGGGTATTTCCCGCTTTAATCGCATTGGCGAGTTTCAGGCTATTTTGAGTATTAGACTGAACGAGGGAGGCGATCGCTTCTATATTCAGGGGTTTGGAGTCATTTCCGGCATAGAGTTTTAATTTTTCTAATTCGTTGTATAGTTGTTGCGTATCGTTTCCCACAGCTTCGGCTAACCGTTCAACTCCGGGTGATGTGAGTTTGACTCCGAGTTCTGCGGCGACTTGTTTAACACGCTGTTCGAGTTGGTCGGTTTTCCAGGGGGGAATGCGGGAAAATTCTTGAACGGTGGCCTGCTGTTGCAGTAATTTTGTAGACTTGAGACGACCATCCGGTTTATTCGGCGTTGTCAGTAACAGCGTTGTTGTCTGCGGAATCACTTCCAGGGTTCGTTGTAATTCCTTGAGGATGTCTTCGGAACAGTGTTGGGTGATCGGGGTATTAACCAGCCACACCAAACGACTTCCCAAGCCAAACGGTGGGGTCATGGCCTGATTTAGGCCAGAAATAACAGCATTTGGCGAATCGGGCAGAATTTTGTCAAAATTGAATGTAGACCAGCTAGGATCGAGGATGGACTCGCGCAGAGCATCTACGGCTTTAGCAAGAGAAAATTCATCATCTCCCCAGTAGAGGTAAACTGGCATCTGTGAAGGTTTCCGAACAAGAGGCGAAAAAGATTGGACGATACTTACCAAGTTTACGTGAATCGGGTGGCGCGGATGACGCTACTAGAAACCTATATCTCTCAGTTAGAACACATCCAGGAGTCTCCCAAGTACAAACTCCTTCCGGTTGGGGGACGACAAGCGGTTCCTTTTCCGGGTTATACCATCATTACACCTCCTGTAGCTGATGATCCAGATAATCGGGGTTTTTACGACCATCTACAAGCTTGTCAGCAACAACTGGCTGAAAAATTTGATTCCCAATTGTGGGTACCTGTACCTGCTGATAGCTTACACTTGACTTTGGCCGATTTGATTTGGGATAGTAGCTATCGGGATGCGAGTCAAGATCAGTCGTTTGATCACAAATTACAAGGGGCGATCGCTGAATCTTTTTCAGCTTTTCAAGCGAATGTAAGTGATCAGCCAATTCGTTGGCAAGTTCTGGGAATTATTGTGATGACTCGGGCGATCGGGGTTTGTTTGGCACCAAGAGATGAAAGTTCCTATGAGGAGATTGTAAAATTCCGGCGAGCTATTTATCAAAATCCCAGTTTTATGGCTTTAGGAATTGAACAACAGTATCATTTTACTGCTCATATTACCTTTGGGTATTTTGGTACCATTCCATCAGATTTAGATCGGCATCAAATTAGCACGGTTTTATCTGATTTTAACCATCAGTGGATGGACTCTCCTCAAGAATTACTCATCAAACGCGCCGAACTTCGCAAATTTGATGATATGACTCGTTATTATCGGGAGGACAATTGGCCAGTTCTTGAGTTTTGAAGGCTAGATTATTATTCAATGAGAGTTGTTGATTTATTCGCCGGGTGTGGAGGTTTATCACTCGGCTTACAACAAGCAGGGTTTAATGTTGTTGCTGCTTTTGATCACTGGGAAAGCGCAGTTAAAGTTTATCAAAAAAACTTCGCTCATCCCATTTTTTTGAGTGATCTGCAAGATGTGAAAGCTGCGGTTAATTTAATTAAACCCTTTACTCCTAATGTCATTGTTGGCGGGCCTCCTTGTCAAGATTTTTCCAGTGCAGGAAAACGAGATGAAAATTTAGGACGAGGTGATTTAACTCTGGCTTTTACTGATATTATTACCACAATTAAACCCCAATGGTTTATCCTCGAAAATGTCGCCTTATTCAAAAAAAGTCGTCAATATACCCAAGCCAAAACACTGTTTAAACAGTCCGGTTATGGACTCACTGAAAAAGTGTTTGATGCCAGTTTATGTGGAGTTCCGCAAAAAAGAAAACGGTTTTTCTGGGTGGGAGAATTAAACGGAAAAGATAATCGTTTATTGAGTGATTTTGATTTCAAATTATCCTCAAAACCGACAACCGTTCGAGATTATTTAGGCGATAAACTGGGACTCGAATATTATTATAGACATCCCAGAAGCTATCAACGTCGAGGAATATTTAGCATCGACGAACCCAGTCCAACCGTCAGAGGCGTTAACCGTCCCATTCCCAAAACCTATCAAAAACATCCCCAAGATCCAGTACAAATCACCCCAAATATTCGTCCGTTAACGACAATAGAAAGAAGCTATATTCAAACCTTCCCCGAAACCTTTATTTTTGAAGGATCTAAAACCGATCTCGAACAAATGATCGGAAATGCAGTTCCCGTTAAGTTAGCAGAATTTGTGGGAAAATGTATGATTGAGTCTACGATGGAAGAAGTGATTCATTTCCCAAAAATAGAATCGGTTAAACGAGATTATCAAGTTAATCTATAATTAATCTAATCACCGTCAAACCAGTCAATATGCTATATCAGGAGAGAGGAAAATTATTATTCAAGTCAGAAGCGTTACTGGAAGAAGTGACATGGATACATTTAGAATCTTTACTTAAATTAGAAAAGTTTAAAAAACAATATTTTATTAACAAGCAAAATAGAAGTGATATACTTGGAATTACATCTCAGAAACAGCTTGCTATTTTAGAACTAAAAAAAGTGGGTAACAAAGGATGTATCGATCAACTTGTCCGATATCAAAATCACTTAAAACAAGAAATTCATCAATTTTCAGAATCCTCAAAAATCGACAGTAGTCAAGATTTTATTTTGATTGCAATTGCTTCCAAATTTTCCAGTAGTGCGATAGAATATGCAAAACAACAAATCCCAAACTGTATATTAATGACTTATGAAGTTATCAAAAGCAGAGATGGAGAATATTTTTTAAAGTTCGATCAGATTAATGGAGACTTTCATTCTAAAGCTAAAATTGAGATTGTTGAAGATTCTTTCTTTGATACTTTACCTTCCTTTATTCAAGGCTATTTATTAGCGAACCCGGACAAGCGAGAACCTATTTTAAAAATTATTGAGAAAATCTTATCTTATCATCCCGATCTAAGTTATCAAAAATCTTTTTCTTATGATTCAAATGGAATTTTAAAACAGATGAGATTTGCCAAATTCAATAAGCAAGGTGAAATACTACCCAAAAAAATATGTATTTTTCTAAATTATGAGATAATCGAAGATGGAACAAAAGACAAGTTATACTTAATTCTTTATTTGCCAACAGTTGACTTTGATCCTCGTCAACCTATTCCCAAATGTTGGAAGAAGCGTATTTCTTTTATTTTTGTGGAGACTGATGACTTTATTAAAGTTAACGAACTTTCGGACTTAAATACAAAAATTTGTAAGGGATCTAAATTTCCCTTAAAATATCCGCTAAAAACACCAGAGATAGATACAGTTTTTGACAAATTTGAGGATTACTACATTAATTATCGTAAGTATATGAAATCTCGCCAAAACTTAAGACCCGTTGATTTATCAGATTTTAATTCCGTCGAAGGGATTATACAAATGACATTAGAAGATTGGTCAGTTCGCTAAACCAGTAATAAATAAAATGAGAGGGTAACAATAAAGCTATGGTTGAACAACTCGATGGAATAATCACTCAAAAATCCTTTGAAATAATTGATAGCGAAATTGGCGAACATTCCTTTACTGCTAACGAATATCCGATCGTTCGTAGAGCTATTCATGCCACCGCAGACTTTGAACTCGCCCAACTGATTCGCTTTAGTCCCGATGCAATTGAGCAGGGAATCGCCAGCATAGCTAATCGTAAGCCTATTATTACAGATGTGGGCATGGTTAAGCAAGGGGTTGCTGGAATGATCGCCAAAACCTTTAAAAATCCCCTAATATGCGCCATTGAACAGGCTTCCAACCCCCTCCCCGGAAAAACCCGCACCGAAACGGGACTATTAAAAATAGCGGAACAATTTCCCGATGGAATTTTTGTCATTGGTAACGCCCCAACTGCTTTATTATCCCTCTGTTCACAAGTCAGTCAAGGCTTAGTTAAACCTTCGTTAATTATTGGTGTTCCTGTGGGGTTTGTCTCTGTTGTAGAATCAAAAATGGTTCTTGCTCAAACTCCCGTCCCGCAAATTAGAATAGAAGGACGAAAAGGGGGTTCGGCGGTGGCTGCGGCAATTTTAAATGCTTTAATTGTATTAGCCTGGGAACGTTATAACGGATGGGTTAATGGTGGGGTTTTGTAACGGATGGGTGAATGCTGGGTTTTTTAGGTTTATGTTTTTTGGAAACGGATGGGTTAATTGTGGGTTTTTTGGATTTATGCTTTTGGAAACGGATGGCTTTGGGTGGGTTCAGATTATCTATCCGTTTTTATCTTAGCATTGGTTTAATTATCTCAACCACAATTTAATCCGTTACCAGTGGGGTTTTTGTAAACAATATTAAGTGAGATAAATTGACAATACAGGTGGTTGGAATTGGTTTAGATGGAGAAGCGGGACTGAGTGAGTCCGTGCGACAAATTGTTGATCAAGCAACTATTTTAGTGGGAAGCGATCGCCATCTTCGTTATTTTCCAGATCATCCGGCACCTCGGATAATATTACAAGACTTGACAGCAACTTTAGTTGAAATTCAGCACTATTTATTGGCGTTTGAAACCAATACACCGGATCTTGATCCCATTGTTGTCGTATTAGTATCGGGTGATCCGTTATTTTTTGGGTTGGGACGGTTATTATTAGCGAAATTTCCCCCAGAAAAATTGACCTTTCATCCTCATTTGAGTTCGATTCAATTAGCGTTTAATCGGGTTAAAATTCCTTGGCAGGATGCTGAGATTATTAGTACACATGGACGTTCTTTTGAGCAGTTAACACAAGCCCTTCAGCAAGGTACAGAAAAAATCGCCATTTTAACCGATACAACTGATCATACCCCAAAAGCGATCGCTCGTCTACTATCTTCTCTCGATTTACCCACAGTTTATCAATTTTGGGTGTGTGAAAATTTAGGCGGAATTGATGAGCGAGTTCAACAATGGTCAATTGATGAGATTTCGACTCAGAAATTTGCGTCGTTAAATGTGGTAATCTTGTTAAGAGAATCTAGTCTTTCTCCCCGTTTAGATTTATCTCAAGTTCCGTTTTTAGGAATACCGGATCAGCTATTTTGTAGTTTTAGCGATCGCCCCGGACTGATGACCAAGCGGGAAGTGAGAACCTTAATTTTAGGAGAATTAGCGTTACAACCGGAGCAAATTATCTGGGATATTGGGGCGGGGACGGGTTCAGTTTCGATAGAAATTGCGCGTTTATTTGCTAATTCTACAGTCTATGCAGTGGAAAAAACGGCAGCAGGAACAGCGTTAATTGAGCAGAATCGAGAGAGATTTCAGACGAATAATGTGATTTCAATTCACGGGGAAGCACCTGCTATTTTACATCGTTTACGCGCTCCTCATCGGATTTTTATTGGGGGAAGTGGGGGAAATTTAGAGGAGATTTTAGGACTCTGTAGTTTACGCCTGATTTCAGGAGGAACGATTGTCTTAGCCTTAGCGACCTTAGAACATTTGAATCGAGCGTTAAATTGGCTAGAAAATAGAATTGTAGTTGAACAAACTTGGCGTTATCAGTTGTTACAGGTTCAGTTATCCCGTTCAGTTCCTATTAGCAGTTTAACACGATTTTCTCCCCTTAATCCAGTGACAATTATTACGATTCATCATTTACCTAATGTCTAAATATTTAAGGTATTGAGTAACGATCCTCTTGTCGCAGTTGCTCAACATAATCTGCCATTCCCATTTCTGCAAGTTCTTTATCTTCGTCGGCAAATTCTTGATAGAGACTGGCAAATTGCTCCAAATTAACTACTTTTTGATTAAATCGACTGCGAAATTTGATAAATTCAATAAATTCTGCAATCTGCTTGAGTTGCTCATCGTTCAATTGATCAATTTCTTGTTTCAAGCTTTCTTTTGTTACTTGCATATTGCTGTCCCTAGTTTATTGATTTTCAACGATAGCAATTTCTTCCTCGGTCAATCCATCGAGTTCATAAATAATTATATCTATAATGATACAAAACTATATAAAAATTTATCTTAACTTTATTAAAGTTTGTTTTTTCAAGGACTCCCCGTAGCAAACACAAGACTGAGGCACATCTTGGCTAAAAAACCCGGTTTTTATTCGTCATTCAGGACGCAAATGTTGAGTTTCGTTTAAAAAGCGGGTTTATGGTTCGTGACTCAACATAACGAACAAAATACAAAAATAAGATTTTTTAAGCTTTATTTAAGTTTATAACACCTTACAACAATTTAACTTGAATTTCTGTAAAACAGAATTCATTATTAATTCCTCTTTTAGCTGTAGGATGAGAAATAGTGAATCATCTTCAAAGTTTGACTTTTGGGTATAACTTGAGTTGACTAACAAAAACTAGGAGAAACTGTCAGCATGGAAGTCATATTAGTTTATTTAATTCTCGGCTTAGTTTTAATCTTGAATGAGAATGGATCTGAGAATTTGCCGGATCAAGATCATCGAGTTTTAGAGAAAAGCGATTACCCAAAAAATAGTTCTGAACAACTCTATTATCGATACAATAAACTGCTTAAAAAACAGCCAGAATACGTTCTGTATTCAGAAATAGAAGATTTAGATATCAAGCATTCTAGAAGCACGAATAGCCCCAGAAAAATTTAATTTTTATTGGGGGTTAATCAGCTTTTTCTCTCAATTTGGGTGACTCAGTAAAAGATGTTATGAAATGATTGTTCATTGCATCTTTAAAAACCCAAGTGTGAGGAACTAAGATCACCTGTTGCTTGACTTCTTCTAGAAAATTGTCAATTTTTCTTTCCAATTAACCAATAAGTTTTCATTTTCCCCCGCCCCTTAACCGAAATTTCACCTCGGGTTTCAAAGTAATACTTGTCTTTTAATCGTTGATAAGTTTCTTCTGTGACTTGAATTCGTCCCGGTTCTCCCGATGACTCCATCCGAGATGCAATATTTACCGCATCTCCCCACAAATCATAAATAAACTTTTTAATTCCAATGACACCTGCGACAACGGAACCTGTATTAATTCCTATTCTAATTTTTAAATTTTGGCATTCTTCAAAATCTCCTAAAATAGTCTCGGCTTGAAAGATTGTCATAATATTCTGCATTTCTAACGCCATATCTGCAATAGCTTCTGCATGATTTTCTTGAGGAAGGGGTAAACCTCCAACCACCATATAAGCATCTCCAATGGTTTTAATTTTTTCGAGTTGATATTGTTCTGCTAAGTAGTCAAAACTTGAAAAGAGTTTATTGAGTAAACCCACTAATTGTATCGGTGGAACTTTCGCCGATAAAGGGGTAAACCCGACGACATCTGCAAACAAAATGGTTACTTCTTCCATTGCTGAAGCGATGGTTCTTTCTCCTTGTTTGAGTTGATCCGCAATGGCTTTTGGGAGAATATTTAAGAGTAATTGTTCTGAATTTTCCTTTTCTAAGCGCAATTCTGACGTTCGTTCTTCGACTCGATTTTCAAGTTCTTCGTTGGTTTTTGCTAAGGCTGTAAAAGACTCTTGAAGTTGTTGAGTCATCGTATTAAAAGATTGAGCTAATATTCGCAACTCTTTGATATTTTCGGGTTGAACTGATTGATGAAAATCACCCTGAGCAATGGCTTGGCTAGCTTGACTGAGACGAGAAATTGGAAAACTAATCAAACGGGCGGTAATTAGTCCTAAAATTGTTGTCAGAATTAGAGCTACAAGACAAAGTAAAAAAGTCGTGCGATTATTGGCATTAATTTCTGCCATAAAATCGTTTTCTGGTACAACTAAAACAATTAACCAATCTAAACCACGACTATCTTTGAACGGTAAAACTTCTATAAATTGACGTTTTCCTTCGAGTTCAAAATCAAGTTGTTGGGGCTGGCGAATCTTTTGCAAATTTCCATAACGCTGCTGTAAATATTGTGCCGTTTCTTTCACTAAGATATCATGACTTTTAGTGGCTTTGAGGCGATCGCCATTAACCCCGGTTAACGGATCATCCGTTGTACTAGAAACGAGTTTACCAGACCGTTCTACAATAAACGCCTCTCCAGAATGACCTAGCTCTAATTTTTGCAGAAATTGACGTAATTCCTCTGATAATAAAACATCAATTCCACAAACTCCCACAAAACTATTGCCATTGGTGCTATAAGCAGGTAAACTTGCTGTTATGGTCGGAACTTGACTGGTAAAATCTAAATAAATTTCACTCCAAGTTGCTTGAGCTTCAGCTTTAGCGGCTCGATACCAAGGACGAACACGGGGATCATAAGGGTTAACTTCCCGGATAAAATACATTCGATCCGCCCGCACATCTAAGCGATACCGACGCATACGATAGTCCGTTGAAGCGTTACTAACGGTTAATTCAAAAAAATTGATATCAGAAGTCCGACTCACACCGATAAAATGTCCGGTTTGTTCTTCCCCACAATACACACTATTAACGTAAGGTGCTATTTTAATTTGTTGGAGAAACTGGTTCACCCCTTCACCCGAAATAAAATCAATTTCACCTCGGGCGATAGCATCGACATTCAGACGATTAATAGCATGAAAGGTGTTAATATAACTTCCAAGCTGTTGATTAATCCGGGCGGTGAGTTCATTTCGCAGTTGAGACGCTAAATCATTAACGGCTTGTTGGGCGTTGTAATAGGAAAAATACCCCACTAAACCAAAAGTCGTAATAACCTGCGTAATAAACGGAACAATCAAAAAGGTTCGCAGGGAAACATTACCTGCTTTATGCTTCAACCATTGTAAAAGTGCGGAGGAACTACCCACCATGAATTTTACTCAACTGTTCGCAAACCGTACTGTCAGACCTAGCATTACCAGTCTAACTTAATCAGTTCAGAGTTTGATCAATATCACCAACCCGAGTCTGTCGTTGTCAACCTTTTTCCTTCAAGACGCTGACTTCATCCAAGCTAACCTTTATTACTCAGCAGAAACGTACTATTTTAGAAGCGTGAAGCTATCCTCAACCTGAAAAAAATCAGCTAAAATATCACTAAATCTCAAACCTCACTAAAAATGACTCAAGCTAACTTTCAACTTTCCCTCAACTTTGAGCAAGTTTTATCTCTAGTCAAGCAACTCTCTGATTCCGAAAAATTGCATTTAAGTAGAGAACTTGAAAAAGAGGTAATCAATAGCAAACTAACAGATCTTTTAGAATCATTTAGAACTGATGAAATTTATTTAGAAGATATCACTCAAGAAGTCGAAATAGTCAGATCAGAAATTCATGCCCGAAAAACAACCCGTTAAAGTGATTATAGACACCAATCTTTGGATTAGTTTTTTAATTGGTCAGCAATTAGCTAATCTTAAAGAATTAATTGTTAATCAAAGTATCCAGGTTGTCTTGTGCGAACAAATTCTAGAAGAAGTTAATCTAGTTACTCAAAGACCCAAACTCCAAAAATATTTTCCGGCAACAAAAGTCCAAGAATTGTTCCAATTATTGAGGATTATTGGTTTTTGGGTAGAAATTACCTCAGAAGTTGCTATTTGTAGAGACAGTAAAGATGATTATTTGCTGGCGTTAGCCAAAGATAGTCAAGCTGATTTTTTGATCACAGGAGATGCTGATTTATTAACTTTAGGGAATTTTGAGGGTACTGAAATTTTAACTTATAAAGACTTTTTAGAGACAATGTAGACCTGTAGGATAGGTGACAATCTAATTAAAAACCCGGTAACTCAATAGAAACCGGGTTTTTAGGCTTGATTATCGGACAAGATTTGTGAGTTAAAACTTAGCCAACAAACTCAACTGAGCGTTTAACTAACGCCTCTGCGGTAATATTATTAAACGCCATCAACTGACCTGCACTCGCGGTTGTTTCGCCTCGTTTCCAAGCAAAAGTATCTCGTTTTGCGGTACTGCGTAACATAATCGGTTCTAACATCAAACTTGCGCCGCCTGTTACTCCAATTAACGCATCGCCGCCAAACATTTGTTCAAACGCTTCATCGCTGAGAAACTCTCCGTCGGGTTCAGAACAACTCTCCCAAGCGACATCACTCGGACGGTACAAACGACGGGGATTAACCACCGAAACAATCTTAGAACCAATGCCTTGAGATTGCAATTGTTCAGCAGCTTCATAAACCGGAATTAACGTCATGTCGCCAATAACCGCAAACACAACCATTTTTTCGCCGGGTATTTCCTGCAATGTTACCGCCCCATTTTCTAACGCTTGACGAGTTTGTTCAAAGGTTGTACGAATGGGTAAGGGTGACTTACTGGCAGTGATGGTAATGCCCTTATTTTTGGTGGTTAACGCCCAGTCATAACAGACCTGAATACTATTGGCATCCGTCGGGAATAGGGCGTATACATTGCCATTCCGCAGCATCGCCGCAAAATAGGCTTCAACTTCCGGGCGTTGGTGTGTCCAACCGTTGCGCCCCTGTTCTAACGCTCCTGCGGTAAATAATGTTATGGTTGAAGGCGTCAGACGGCGCAACTCAGCCATCGCTTGGGTAACTGTTTGCCAAATGGGTAAACCGTTGATCGCAAAAGACTCGTAAGAACACCACAGGCTACGCACACCCATTAACGCTAAGGCTGCTGCTAGCCCCGCACAAGCGTCTTCACTCAGGGGTTCGTATACCTGACCGTTAGGCCCCTGAAAGTAGGTTTCATCGGTTGTCGGGTGAACAATTTTCAGGGCAACGTTAATATTATTGATACCGGATGCGGCGTTACCGTCGGCGTTGGTGATGATAAATTTCGGATCATGTTGTCCAACGTAGCCGACTAACTCTCCCATTGCGGTAGTAGCGACTTGTTTATCTCCAGCGACGGCAAATTCTTTCAGGGGAATAGTCCCTAAGTCGGCTAGAGGATATTCAAACTCAGTGACAACGGTTTTAGAAGCTGGCCCACCGGATGCCCGTACTACGTTTGTTCTCACCAGTTCCCACACTTCAGGCGGAAGGGCGCGTTGTTTCAAGGTTTCGATGATATGGGGACTGTCGAGGGTATCTTGAGGATAGAGGTTATGGGACTTAGAACCCCGTGCGTGAACCCCCGCGCCTTTGAGTTGTTTGATAATAAAGATGGTGAGTTTACCGCCCAGCGCTGACTTGGCGGCTTGATCCATTCCCGTTAAAACGGCTTGGGTAAATTCGATCCGTTTTGAGAAGGAAAAGGCGGTACTATCAACATAATCTCCCGGTTGGTTTTGATCATCGAAGTCTTTAGCATCGACTAAAATCACCTCGGCGAAACCGTTGCCTTTCCAGTAGGCGATCATTTCGGCGCTGGTTTTGGTGGAGACCATGCTATGATGCTCCTGGCTGTAGCCATTCCACACCAATACGGGTAAGAAGTTCGTGACTTCTGGGTAAGCGGTGTTAAAGTGGGCAATACTGCTAACGGGGTAAGGTTCACCCATCCCGCCATCTCCCAAGGTGAAGGGAAACAGGGTGTCCCGGTGTAACATCGCGGCAGCCATCGCAAAATGTTGTCCTTGTCCGAGGGGGCCTGCGGGGTTGAGTAAGCCGGGAATGTAGCCGGAAAGGTGGCCAAGGAGTCCGTGCATTTCTCGGAAGCGATCGCGCATTTGTTGGACGGTGAAAATGTCCATGTCTTCTAAAGAGCGATCGATAAACATCGCACTGTAAAATCCGGGTGCATGATGCCCCACTTCCGTCATAATATTTTTATGACCTAACATGACCAAGCTGGCGTAGGCTTCGGCTTGGCTAGCAAAACCGCCTGGATGTCCAGAGGCTTTACTGGCAGTCACTTGTAGGATGAGGTAACGCAGGGCGTCGGCGTATAATAACGTTTGATAGGCGGCGGCGGTATCGCTGGGATCACTGATGGATACACTGCCTTCGGCGATAACAGGGGTTTTCCCGTAGGTGTCAAATTCAGGAAAAGTCTCACTAAAATACTGAACTCCTTCGCAAAACTCCGGTGTAGCTGATGTGGGTTTTGAAGCGGCTACTGTCATGTTTTATACCCTAAAAATTTGACGGTCATTGAATCAATTTAAGGTTTATTTTACAATCGATGGGGACTTAATCCAATTACATCTACTTTGTTCAGGGATAATCTGAGATAATCTTATTAAATCAAATTAAGTTGGAGGATAGCGATCTCAAGTGTTGAGGGTGGATGCGGTTTTCCTGAACTGAGTTAAAGATTCAGCCTGTGACAGCCTTATGAGCTAAGTCAATATTTCTATTTTTGAAGAAAAGGTTATAGTTTTGCAGCGAGTCATTGATTTATGCCTTACAGCCAATTTAGTCTCGAACAAATTAAGTTAAATTTTGGCATAGAAATTCGCGAAAAATTCGGTATCTTTGCCCAGACTTCATCGGTTTATTATAGTCCTTTATTAACTCAAGTCTTAGAAAATTATGTTCCTTTAGCACTCGAAATTGATACGGAAAAATCGCGTTCTGAATATATTGTCGCTCCCATTTTATTTGAATTCAAAAGCCAACTCAAAAATAAAATTAGTTTATTTTCAGGTAAAGAATTTACAGTAGATGCAGAAAAAGGGTTAAGTGGGTTTTGTGATTTTTTGATTAGTTATTCTCCGCAACAACTGATGATCGAAGTTCCGATTATTTTAATTGTTGAAGCACAAAATGACAATATCCTATCAGGCTTAGGTCAATGTATGGCGCAAATGTTAGCCGCCCAGCTTTTTAACCAGCGTCATCAGCAGAATATTAAAACCATTTATGGTTGTGTGACAACGGGGACAAACTGGAAATTTCTACAACTCACCGATCAGAGAATAGAAATCGATTTGAATGAATACTTTCTCAGCAATATTGGTCAAGTTTTAGGAATTTTACACTATTTTGTTGAACAGGCTGATTTGAATGAACTGAGATGAATCCAACAGAGAGAAAATCATCAACAATTCATAGGGTTATCGACTTAACCATTTCCTCTCCTAACCCTTCAAGCCACAGCCGTTTCTTCCATTTTAGGAATTTCATAACTCAAGAAATCATAAGCTAAATCAGTATTTGGAAAAATCGATCTGGCTTCTTTTAACAAATCCTCGAGTAAAATCGCATTTCCCGGCGCGTAACGGGGGCTAAAATGCGTCATAATTAACTTTTTGACTCCCCCCATCAACGCCACTTGTGCCGCCATTGTAGAGGTCGAATGCAAGCGTTGAAAAGCGAGTTCTGCATCTTGATGAGCAAAGGTTGCTTCGTGAACTAAAACATCCGCATCTTTCGCCAATTCTACCGCACTGTCACAAAAAACCGTATCGGTACAATAAACAAATTTACGTCCGGGGATCGGTTCACCACAGAGTTGAGAACCGTTAATTTTTCGACCATCGGGTAACGTGACAACTTCTCCCTGTTTGAGTTTGGCATAAATTGGCCCCGGTGGAATGCCTAGCGCGGTTGCTTTCTCCACATTAAACCGTCCGGGTTTATCCTTTTCGGTAATGCGATAACCAAACGCCGTGACTCGATGTTTTAAAGGCTGACAACTAACAATATATTCATCATCTTCATAAACCACTCCCGGTTGAACTTGATGCACTGCAAAGGGATAAGAAATATGAGTTTGTGAGAAACGTAAACAGGCTTGCAGATAGTCTTGCAGTCCCGGTGGCCCGTACAAGTCAATGCGTTTGACATTTCCCGCTAAACCACAACTGGCTAACAGTCCCGCCAACCCAAACACATGATCCCCGTGCATATGCGTCACGAAAATGCGGCTAATTTGGCTAACTTTGAGATCACTGCGTAGAAATTGATGTTGGGTTCCTTCACCGCAGTCAAACAGCCACAATTCCGCCCGTTGCGATAAACGTAGGGCTATACTCGAAACATTTCGCGATCGCGTCGGTACACCTGAACTCGTTCCTAAAAAAGTAATCTGCAAAATTCGCGCCTCCCGCTATCAAGCCAACTGTAGTACAGATCGAAAGTTGATCCTGTTTAGATTTTACCTTCTACCGTGACTGACAACGGGCGATCGTAACCGTAAAGTGATTTATCTTTAATGCCAGACCTAAAACTGCGATCGCCATATAAAGATTTTATAGCGGTATGGGTGATTGATCGGGTACCCCGCCAAAAACCCGGTTTCTTTAACAATACACCGAAGCCAATTTCAGAAAGCCGTAGAAGAAACCGGGTTTTTTAGTCTCTGCTGTTGTTTTTCGGTTGAGTTAAGTTCGTCGAGGTTGCGATCGCCACTCGGGAAAAAATTCAACTTGATTTTGAACCAGTTAAAACTGAAAATGATCAATTAAATACCGGAGATTAATGTCTTGAGCGGAAACTGTTTGAACCATGACTTTAGACAATGATTTTTCATGATAATATTAGTATCTAACAGTTATCTACCACTCATTGATATCAACCTGTTCACAGTCCTGTTCGATAGCCTCACGCATTAACTGGAGGTCATCAGCAGGAATAGAACCTGCAAAACGCAGCAATTGTTGTCCCGGAGTCCCTTGAACTTCAAGATTTACCAACGTTCGAGCAAATTCAAGCACCCGCCATTGCAGGTGTTGGGGCATGGCTTTTAACTGTTCAATTACTTCGTCAATAATAGAAATACTCATTTTTTAACTTTTTTCCATTATTTTAGTCTAAAACTAAGAATGTTCAGCCTGACTAGATTTGGTCTCAATTTTAACTCCCTTGGCATTAGCCGCAGTAGAACTTTCAGTTGCAGGAGTAGGTAAACCATTTCCTTTACTACTAATTTCATTCTCATCTTGTTTTTCCTCACTCTCAATTTTACCTATATCTTTAAGGCGGTTGACATCACGCTTAAACTCTTCATATTTTTCTACTCGTTCTCTCAAATTGATATTGAGTTTGTAATCCTTCCGAATAGCTTCTATACCTTTTTTAATTTGTTCGGCATCAAAGCTATCATCTGACAGGAGTAAATCCTCCATCTTTTCTAAAAACTCTACAGCATCCTCACGATTTGCACTATTTGGATGATTATTAAAGAAACTATCTGAAAGATTTTTCACTTTCTGAGAGGCTTTTTCTCTAGTACGCTCAGTTTCGGCTTGAGATTTTCTCTTGTCAAGTTCTCGAAAAAGTATTTTAAAGTTAGATTCAAATTTCTCTAGAGAATCTTTGTATTTTGCTTCTGGATATTTGTTTCTTCTTAAATCGTTTACTACTTCAATAACACTCCGAGCAAAGCCAATTTTCTCAAGGTGTCGCTCAGATTTTGAACAAGCCTGAACACAAGCATTAACAGCATCAAACATTGTTTCGCCATCGTTTACTTTTTGCTGAACATAATCCTCAGTAATATCTTTAATATCACGCTCTCCGACATCACATATTTCCTTAGCATATTTTTGAGCAGCCAATACACTAATTGATACGGGTATTAAATCCTCCACTTCAGGAGTTTCCAATTTCTTAGGAAATTGAATTCCAAAGTTTTCTAAATCTTTTACCTGTAGAACAAAATCTTCTTTAAGACGTGGCTTTTTTTGAGGGCCATAACCTTTTTTGGTAAGTTCCCGTTTGGCTTGATTACCTGCTTCATCACTATCCAGAAAAACAATAACTGCTGGCTGTTCAGAATCACGCCCACGAGCTAAATAAGTTAAATATGGTATACTTGATGATCCTCCGGCTGGAACAATTGTAATTTCATTTAGATCAAGAGATTCACGTTTAGAAGCAAGATCAAATCTCTGTAAATGTGTTGACGCACCTGCAAGTAGCACTTGATCGGCTGGTCCCTCTACCATGAGATTGCAATGACTAATATAGACAGTCTCAGCAATAAATGATCCGAGTGCAGAGCGCAAGGGTTCATAGTGATTTTTTGATACACTTTTGACTACACGAGTTCCTTCATAATCACTACCCTTATCCAAAACACGAATTCTCTCAGCGTGATTTTTATCGATAAGAAAAGGCGAATGAGTAACGTATATGACTTGAGATTCTGGGATACCACCTTCCGAACTCGCTACTTCCTTAAAAATTTTGAGCAAGTCTTGCTGTGCTTGACTAGATAAAAAAGCATCTGGTTCATCCATCAGAAGAATTTCAGGAGCATCACCTCGCGGTTCATAAGCTCTATGCTGTATATAATAACTAAGGAAATACTTTAATCCACTGCTGCGTTCATCAAATGAATATTTAGTCCCTGTTCTATCAACAATCGTAAACTGAAGGTCGTGATCTCTTGCGGACATCAATAAGCGAAATTTACTATCTTGAACCCAATAGTTTGGAAAATTTAAATTTGCTGACAATTGTCTATTAATTTTATCCAGTAGTGCCTGAGTATACCCCACGTCATTTTCTTCCATTGAATTAGCTAAATCCAACAAATTGCTTTCACTAACCTCAGCAATTTTGCACAACAAGTCAATAGTTAAATTGATTTCTTCTGCTTGTCTTTCTTTTTCGGATTCACTTAAGCCACCATCTGGATTTAATAAAATCTTTAGTAAATCGCTATCTTCTTCTTTGGTTGCTTCTGAATCTTGAGCCAAGCTTACTGATTGTAATCTTTTGTTTTTACGAGTTGCAGAGAGCTTAAATTCTTCCAACAATTTGATAATCTTATTCCGTTGCTCAACAGGGAGAACTTCGTAGGTTGTGTAACTTTCTTTTGGATTTAATTTTTGTATAACTTTTTTAATGGGTATACTTGAAGGCAGGGCAATATTGCTCTTTAACCTACGAGTTCCTGGTAATATATTCCTCAATTCATCTACTTTTTTAGGATAAACTTCATGGGAAGAATACTTGCCTTCACCTTCACCCAGATAAATAGTCAATGAATTCCCATTTTTACGAAATAGAAAAAAGCTCTCAAAAGAACTACTTTTTGAAATGTCCGATACTGATTTTATTCGTTCACATTCTTCTGGGGAAATTTGAGACCATTTTGTACCAAAATCCGGCAATCTATTTTTGTCAGAGGTCACAAGGAAACGCTCTGAGTAACGACAAAAATCTCTTGCTCCAATTGCTTGATTTTTATAATCATATCCATTAATTGCCTTTTCAATAGCACTCAATAGATGGGACTTTCCTGATTCATTTGCGCCTACAACTGCTGTAATTTTAGGATCAATTGGCACTTGAATATAGGGATACCACATTTTAGTGTCATCGGAGTCAATAATTTCCCAAGGTTTCTTTTCAACTCTAGAGTCGTGCTGTCTAATGTAGTCAACATTAAATGATTTGTAAAATCTAATAAAAACACAGTCAAGGCGCATAAGTTTAGTAGAGCAGGGGTTTCATACAGCCGTAGTTTACTGCTGATTATAGCGCATCTATGGGTTCGGATAAGCTAATTACGTGTCCCATTCCTAACTCGGCGAACTGTTCGGTAAGATAGGGGTTGCCGTACCAACAGAATACAACTCTCAGATCTTAGATGATGAACTCTGGATTATTTTTGACGGGTCTTGTAATTTATCCCCTGCGACGAATTAAACAATATGGCTGGGTTTCCCTGCTGTTGTGGTTGTTGATGGTTGCACCCGCCCAGGCTGCGGTGTTGTTACGGGTTGCTGTCACTCAAGAAGCCGATCAGGTGAAAGTCGGGAGTTCAACCCAAGCCGTTGTCCGTAATGCCAATGGTCAAACCTTAGGACAAATTTCTCCCCAAGGGGGGTTAATTGCTAAACCCAACTCAGGAAACATTTCTTTGGGTCAATGGAAAGGAAGTCAACTCTGGATCGAACCGACGGGAAACGGTCATGTTTGGATCGCTGAAGGCTGGTATCGGGGACGGGTGTTATTAGTTCCGCGAAATGGGGGGATCACCGCCGTTAACTATGTCGATCTCGAACAATACCTTTACAGCGTGTTAGGGGCAGAAATGGATGGTGGTTGGCCGCTCGAAGCCTTGAAAGCCCAAGCAGTAGCCGCCCGAACCTACGCCCTTTACCAGCGAGAACGCAGTAATGGGGTTTATGATTTAGGGGATGACCAAAGTTCTCAGGTTTATAAAGGGTTAGCAACCGAGTCAGGCGGCACTCAAGCCGCAGTCAGGGCGACAGCCGGACAAGTCTTAACCTATAACGGTCAAATGATTTTAGCAGCCTTTCATTCCTCCTCGGGGGGACATACGGAAAATGTGGAGGATGTTTGGGATGATACCTTGCCTTATTTGCGGGGCGTACCGGACTATGACAAGGGTTCACCCGTGTTTGAATGGACGAAGACGTTTTCTCAAGCTGAACTGTCTGGGCGCCTTTCTGGAGTGGGTAAAATTGTCTCAATGACGCCGGAACGCACAACGGCATTTGGAAGTATTTTGTCAATGAAAGTTGTCGGGGAGGGCGGTACTCGAACGATGACGGGAGAAGCGATCGCCGAAGCTTTAGGACTGAGAAGCACTCGGTTTCGGGTCAACCGCCAACCCAATTCTACAAATTTTACCGTAGTTGGCAGGGGTTTTGGGCATGGTGTAGGCTTGAGTCAATGGGGGGCTTATAATTTGGCAAGAGCCGGATACACCTATTATCAAATTCTCATGCACTATTACCGCAATACGAGTTTGGCAAAAGTTCGAGTCCAATAGTGAACAGATGTTCGGCCTGAGTCTTCTAAAATGGCTGATGTACTGACGTTGACGCTACTTGATCCACAGTATAAAACTCCTCAAAGGCAGTGGAAATTTGAGGATCAATCTGTGATTGAGATCGGACGGGCTTCAGACAATCAAGTTGTGATTGTTGATCCGTTGGTGTCTCGTTATCATTTGCAACTTCGCAAACTGAGTGATGATCCGATCAAATGGATGTTAGTCAATAAAGGAACAAATGGCACCTTTGTCAATGGGGTTTTAACCTCTCAAGCGGTGATCACGGAGGGGACTTTTATTGAGTTAGCCAAGGGCGGGCCTCTGCTACAACTCAATTGGCAAGTTATTCGTCCGGTTTCTATCGCCAATTCTTCCGCCTGTACTCATGCGGGAAATCCACCGAACAATTTATTTTGTATTCACTGTGGTCAACCGACTCATGTTGAGCGGATCATCCGCAATTACCAAGTTCTGCGGACTTTAGGACAGGGTGGAATGGGAACGACGGCGATCGCTTGGAATCCGAAATTGGGCTTGACAGGTTCTAGTAATACCCAAATTCCAACTTTGGTTGTTCTCAAGGAAATGAACGCAGATATGGCACAAATTGCCAAAGCCCAAGAACTGTTTGAACGAGAAGCCCGAACCCTGAAAGCGTTAAATCATGGGGGAGTTCCTCGGTTTTACGATTTTTTTGTGGAAGGGGGGAAGAAATACTTGGCGATGGAAATGATTCATGGTCAAGATTTAGAGAAGATCGTACAGCAACGCGGGCCTGTTACACCCCAACAGGCGATCCATTGGATGATGCAAACCTGTGAGGTGTTAAGCTATCTTCATGTTCAAGATCCGCCGATCATTCACCGAGATATTAAACCCGCGAATTTGCTTTTGCGAAGTCGAGATCAGCGCATCGTTGTACTTGATTTTGGGGCGGTTAAAGAGATTGGAACTCCTCCCGGAACCCGCATCGGTGCGGAGGGATATAGCGCCCCAGAACAGGATCGAGGACAGCCTCTGACGCTTTCTGATCTCTATGCAGTGGGTTCAACCCTGATTTTTTTGTTAACCGCCGAAAGTCCCCTAAATTTTTATGGCAAACGAGGCAGTAGCTATGGCTTTAATTTGGAAAGCGTTCCCACCATTACCCCTCAACTGCGGATGGTGATTGAAAAAGTCACCGAACATCGACCTCGCGATCGCTATCCTAATGCTCAACACCTCTGTGATGCCCTGCAAGCTTGCCTGAATGGATGAATCAGTCTCAATGCTCGTGATCATTGACGATTTCAAAAGACTTAACGACATCCCAACACCCTGTTAACAATTGGCGATTGATTGATGTTGAGATGCTTTAGATTTAGTCTTCGTCCCAACCTTCTACGGCTAGGAGTTCGCTAATCGGATCTTGCATGGAAAAACCAAACTCTAAAAGTTCTCGTTTCCAATACTCCCACTCTGCGCCATAGAGAAATGCAATCTTCCAAAGGCTATCTGTGGGCTTAATTAGATCAGACTTAACGAGGGAATGCACCTGACGTTGTAGTTTCTCCATCTGGTGTATAACCTGTTGGCTCATAATACCTCTTTAGTTGTTTAAATCTTAGGTTTTTGTTGTTCTTCCCGATGCTTAAGTGTGAGTGGTTAAGAGTTTACCTACGCATAAATCGTGGATTTTTGGGGGAAGGTGGCTACTAATTTCATACCTTAACATACTTCATTTCAAATTGTGTTATTTTCGGCACAAAAATTAAATTTCCTTAAATTTCTCCGCAACAATTCCATCTCAGCATAGAATTCCTCTGTGATCATTTCAACACTTGAGGTCAGGGATTAGATGAAGTTATCAAACTCTATCTTTGACTTCAGGATTTTCACAGACTCAACCCCCGTTTAGGGGATTCAGCTTCGGGTTTCATCCGCCAATGCCAGCCTGTGGTCTCAGGCAGATTTATACGGATGCTATGTTAGCTTGCCCTTTGGATCGGTGCTTTCAGGTTCGGAAGGCTGGTTCCGAAAACATCAGCATCGAAATTTTGCTGTTGGCAGAGCCGTATCTTTCTAGAAATTCTGAGACTTCTAGCATCCAAAACGGGCGATTCTTTACAGAGTTCTCTGCCTCGCTCTCATCCCAATCCCCTCTAGATTCGGGGGGATTCTTGCTCGGTTTTTAATAGTTACTCACCCATTGGGCTTTCTTCAAAATCCAACTCAAGACTGTCTCTTGAGTAACCAGAATATCAGCCGTTCCCTTCATTCCTGAATAGATCCTGTATCGATGATCGCCTTTCACCAAATCAGCTCCTTCGGGTTGAATGAGAACTTCGTAATACGCTTTGGACGTTTGACGAGCAGAGGCTTGAGGGGTAGTGCCGTTGAGGGAGATTCGTTTTACCCTTCCTTTTAGAATACCATATTCTCGAAAAGGATAAACAGCAATTTGCAAATTAACCTGTTGATTAATTTCGATGCGGGAAATATCCTGCTCCGCTACCCAAGCTGTAAACACTAGAGGAACTCGAGTCGGAACCATCTGAGCAATAATTGCATCTGACTCCACAATTTGACCAGGGTTAGGGAGATCAAGTTGAATAATCGTCCCTGCTATCGGGGCGCGGATCGCCTCATGTCCGATTAGACTTGTCACCTGTTCTAGCTGTCTTTGAGACTGAACAAACTGTTTTTCGAGATCCCATCGTTGTTTGAGAAGTGTTCGTCGTTCTTGAGCGAAGCCTTGAGCGACTTCTGGAGATGATTTGGTTAACTCAATCACCGCCGACTCTACCGACACATCATCCAGCTTTTGACGCGAGGCGCGAGAAACTTTAGATTTTAACGTCGTCAAAATTTGTTCATCGAGGTTGCTCACATATTGTTCGACTTGATTAAGTTCTCGTTGAAATTGAGAGACTCGATCTTGGAGATTCAGCTTTTGCTTTAACAGCAGAGACTGATCCACATAAGCAATCACTTCTCCCTGTTCTATCGGTTGATTTTCCTGCGCCACAATGCGCTCTACAATTCCGCTCGTGGCTGATCGAACCAGTTCAATATCCCCTCCCGGTTGGGCGATGACAGGCACTCTAACAGTGGGAGTATAGCGAATAATACCTGCCAACACAACTACAACACCAAAAGTTCCTAATAGTATTATCCCTCCCCAATGAGTCCAGGGACTAATCGGAGGTAAGAAGTCATCACTATCAAAGGGTTGAAGTTCCATCGGGTGTTAGTTGGAAGCCATAGTGCAGGGGTTTGATCATCTTCCCTAAGATTGAGGTTGCCCATCTGTGAACTTTTGTTCAAAATTCATGATTCTGACAAATCTTAACGCGAATTTGAGCAATCCTACTAGAAATCTCGGAATTTACCTGTTAACATAGTCGCAACTTCTCAGACCTGCGTCAATCAGGGGATCAACCTCCTGGGGTTTGCAGTCTGAGTCGAGTTCAATAAAAGCACAGTCTATCCGTTGTTTCGAGGACATTGATTATGGCTGAAAACAAAACTAAACAACTGTTTACTGACCTCTCTAAAGAAGAATCTTCCAGCATCAATGGCGGTAATCGCTATTGTTACTACGATTCCTACCAGCCCTCAAGCTACTATTACAAAAAATCATCCTACGACTATCACTACGCCTCCGCTTACCATAGCGGATCTCCCCGTTATTGCTACTAATTTCCTCTGAGATGCTGTATACTGTAGCACTCTAGTTTTGATACTTAGTCCTGCCAATACACCCGTCCAGTTGCGGGTGTTTTTTACGTGATATCAGTATTAAAATGAAATATCCCGTTGTCTTACAACACAGTGAAGAAGATTGCGGCGCCGCTTGTCTGGCTTCAGTCGCCCAATATTATGGACGCACATTCACCCTTCCCCATTTACGAGAAGCATCCGGCACAAACCAACAAGGAACTACTCTACTGGGACTCCAACAAGGTGCCGTTGCCGTTGGGTTTAACGCTCGACCTGTCCGCGCTGCTGCTAATATTTTAGACGAAATTGATCAAGTTCCTCTGCCATTAATTATACATTGGAAAGGCTATCATTGGGTTGTTTTGTACGGCTACCAACGCCAAAAATATATTATTGCTGATCCGGCTGTGGGAATTCTTCAGCTTTCCAAAGAAGAATTAACCGCCGGATGGAATGACTGGGTTTGTTTATTAATTGAACCGGATCAAGAACGATTTTTTCTCCAAACTAGCGATCAAGTCACCCATTTATGGCGCTGGATAAAACGCAGTTGGATTTATCGTCAAATTTTAACAGAAGTTTTGGCTATTAATATTGTTCTCGGTTTACTCTCTCTCGGTTCTCCTTTTTTAATTCAAATTATTACCGATGAAGTTTTGGTGAGGGAAGATCTGCAACTTCTACAATCTGTTCTAATTGCCGTCGTGATGATCAACCTATTTAGTAGCGCTTTGGGCTTAGTACAATCTAACCTGATTGTTCACTTTGCTAAACGTTTAGAACTGGGGTTGGTGATGGAATTTGGGCGAAAAATGTTGCATCTACCCCTCAGTTACTACGAAACCCATCGCGGCGGTGATATTGTTAGTCGTCTCAAAGATATTCAAGAACTCAATCAATTTATCTCCCAATTTATTGTCAGTTTACCCAGTCAGCTTTTAGTGGCAATTATTTCTCTAATGGTCATGCTAATTTATAGCGTCCCTCTGACAATTCTAGCGATGATCATCGGAGGATTAATGGTTTTATCGACTCTCGTGTTACTGCCAACGCTTCGACAAAAAACTCGCAATTTATTTGCAGTAGAAGCCGAAACTCAAGGCGTTTTAGTCGAAACCTTTAAAGGATCTCTCACCCTCAAAACCACAAACAGCACGGCGCAATTTTGGGAAGAGTTACAAACTCGTTTCGGACGACAAGCTAACCTCGCCTTTCGCACTACTCAAATCGGCATTCTCAATGAGATGTTTTCCGGGTTCGTCAGTGGAGTCGGTGGTGTCGCTTTGCTGGGGTTTGGAAGTCGTATTGTGATGACAAATACCCTCACTATTGGTCAACTTTTAGCCTTTTTAACCTTGCAACGCAACGTCACTCTTTTTGTCAACTCTATCGTTCGGTTTACCGATGATCTGACTCGGGTGCAAACGGTTACACAACGGTTAGCGGATGTGATTGATGCCCCTTCCGAAAGCCTGGAAACCGATCAAAAACCCTCGGCTTATATTCCCCCCAATGCGGACATTACTTGTCATCATATCACCTTTCATTACGGCGGACAAGTCAATTTACTCGATAAATTTTCAGTCGTCTTTCCCGGCGGTAAAACCATTGCTTTAATAGGACGTTCGGGCTGTGGAAAAAGTACCCTAGCCAAACTGATTGCGGGTTTATATCCCCTACAATCGGGTAATATTAGATTAGGCATCTACAATCAACAAGATTTATCCCTCGACTGTCTTCGTCAACAAGTGGTTTTAGTTCCTCAAGATGCTCATTTTTGGAGTCGTTCGATTATCGAAAATTTCCAGTTAGGACACCCCGGAATTCCTTTTGAAGCCATTGTACAAGCCTGTCAAATTGCGGGTGCTGATGAATTTATTAGTCAACTTCCAGAAAAATATCAAACCGTTTTAGGCGAATTTGGGGCGAGTATTTCCGGCGGACAACGCCAAAGATTAGCCATAGCGAGGGCTATTGTAACAAATCCTTCTATCTTAATTTTAGACGAATCAACCGCTAGTTTAGACCCTCTGAGTGAAAGCGAAATTCTCTATCGACTCCTGCAACAACGACGGGGAAAAACAACCATTTTAATTAGTCACAGACCCCGAGTTATTAACCAAGCAGACTGGATTATTCTATTAGATGAAGGTCAACTCAAACTGCAAGGGGAACTGTCAAAATTACAATCCTTACCCGGTGAACATCTGCCTTTTTTAACCCCTTAAAAGATGACCTCTCCCCCAACCCCTTTCCTACGAGGCGAGGGGAGTAATAGAATAAAGGTGATAAAAACCACGCTCGAGACGCTCGACACCAAGAGTTGATTTTAGTGTTTTTCAGGTGAGTTGAAGTCAGAAAAACCACAAAGGCACAAAGACACAAAGAGGTCATTTTATTGTTTTTTTAGGTGAGTTGAAGTCAGAAAAACCACAAAGGGACAAAGACACAAATAGGTCATTTTATTGTTTTTTTAGGTGAGTTGAAGTCAGAAAAACCACCAAGACACAAAGAAGTAATTTTAGTGTTTTTTCAGGTGAGTTGAAGTCAGAAAAACCACCAAGACACCAAGACACAAAGAAGTAATTTTAGTGTTTTTTCAGGTGATAGGTCAAACCCAAAACTGCATAACTCAACACCCCTCAGACATAAGAGAAAAATCAGAACAACTTGAAGCTGAACTTTCTCGTCGTAGTGCAGAATTTAGAACCTTTTCTCAAGCTGTTACCATTGAAACGGTACAACAGTTAATTCCCGAAGATGCAGCGTTAGTTGAATTTGTATTATATCAACCGTTTGATGGGAAAGCTACTAATTCGTTCCGGGTTGGCGCTGGCGGGTTTTAACCCTCGTGAAAGCGGTTTGGATGATGGGGTATTAACTGCGTTGGAAGTGGCAAATTTAAAGCTAAGAGGGACTAAATTAGTGGTGTTATCGGCTTGTGAAACGGGGTTAGGAAGCATAGAAAATGGGGAAGGGGTTTATGGGTTGAGACGGGCGTTTACGTTGGCGGGGGCGGAAAGTCAATTAATGAGTTTGTGGAAAGTAAATGATGATGGAACGAAGGAATTGATGATACAATATTATCAACGGATATTGCAAAATGAAGCACGTTCGGATGCGTTGCGTCAAGTGCAGTTAGAGATGTTAAATTCCTCTCAATATCAACATCCTTATTATTGGGCGGCGTTTATTCCTGTTGGAGATTGGAGTCCGATAAAAGATTAATTGAACGGGAATTTAACCTAAATTAACATGAGTTCGATGACCTCTCCCTAACCCTCTCCTACGAGGAGAGGGAAAAGGTGTCCCTAATGGGACTATTGATTAATGGAGAGGTAGGAGAGGGGTTGTTTCTATTTGTCGAATTCACGTTAAATTCAATTTAACTCAACTTCAGTGCAACGGGATTTTGTTGCGTTTGAGTTAATAATAAACCATATTCTAACCCTTCTACAACCGCTTGATAAGACGCATCTAAAATGTTTGTGGAAACGCCAACGGTTGTCCAACGTTTCTGACCATTACTGGACTCAATTAATACCCTAGTTTTAGCAGAAGTTCCTTCTCTCCCATCCAAAATTCTCACTTTATAATCTGTGAGTTGAAATTGAGCAATCGCCGGATAAAAACTCAATAATGCCTTTCTTAATGCCGAATCTAAGGCGGAAACAGGGCCGTTTCCTTCAGCAGAAGCCAGGATTTCCTCTCCATTTACTGTGACTTTTACGGTGGCTAAAGAATTGCTCATGTCAGAGGTTCGTTTGTCACAATGGACTTGAAATCCTTTAATTTCAAACAACGATTGTCGAGTCAATAACGCTTCTCGCATCAATAATTCAAAACTCGCTTCCGCCGCTTCAAATTGATAACCTTGATGTTCTAACTCTTTCAACCGTTGTAAAATTTGCCGACAAGTGGGATGATCGCGATCAAGTTCAATGCCAAAACTCTGCGCCTTGATTAAAACATTACTTAAACCCGACTGTTCAGAAATGACAATTCGCCGTTTATTTCCCACTGTTTCCGGTTCAATATGTTCATAAGTCAGGGGATTTCGTTGAACGGCTGAAACGTGTATTCCCCCTTTGTGAGCAAACGCCGACAACCCAACAAATGGCGCGTGTTCATCGGGAGCAAGATTAACTAATTCACTCACTAACCGACTGGTTTCAGTTAATTTTATAATTTTGTCTTCCCCAATACAGGAATAACCCAATTTGAGTTGTAAATTAGGAATAACCGTACAAAGATTCGCATTTCCGCAGCGTTCCCCATAACCATTGATCGTCCCCTGAACCATCCGCGCCCCTGACCTCACCGCCGCTAAGGCGTTCGCCACCGCCGTTCCTGAGTCATTATGGGTATGAATGCCAATTTGCGGAATCGGGTCTAAATTCCAACTCGCCACCGCCTCCACGACTTGGCGGGTAATTTCGCTGACTTCATGGGGAAGAGTGCCGCCATTGGTATCACACAGAACTAACCATTCAGCACCCGCACGGGCGGCAGCTTCTAGGGTTTTCAGGGCGTAGTCAGGATTTTGTTTGTAGCCATCAAACCAATGTTCTGCATCATAAATCATTCGCCGTCCTTGAGCGATCAGAAACTCTATCGAGTCTCCTATCATGGCGAGATTTTCCTCTAAACTGGTCTTTAAACCCTCTGTAACGTGTAAATCCCAGGATTTGCCAAAAATTGTCACCCAACGGGTTCGGGCTGATAAAATCGGTTTAAACGCGGGTTCTGTGGCGGCAGTGGTTCCGGGTCGGCGGGTTGAACAAAAGGCGACCACTTCAGCTTGGGTGAGGGGTTCTTCTTGGAGTCGCCAAAAAAACTGCACATCTTTGGGGTTCGCACCGGGCCAACCGCCTTCAATAAAGGGAATTCCTAAGGCATCTAGACGGTGTGCAATTCGCAGTTTATCTTCGATAGACAGGGAAATACCTTCTCGTTGGGCGCCGTCTCGCAGCGTGGTATCGTAAATCCAGCAGGTGGGGTGAGTCATGTTTGAGTGGTATATTCTTTTTGAGCTATTTTTAGAATGCCCAATATGACCATTATCTAATTTTACCAATAAAAAGCAGGTTTAGAGCAAGGTCGTTCACGACGGATTATTTTTGAGCTATGATAGCTTATCGTGGAGCGACAATGATAAACATGATTGTCTACGAAATGAAGCTACAAGGAACAGAAGCCCAATATCGAAGGCTAGATGAAGCCATTCGTACAGGTCGCTTTGTCCGTAATAGCATCATTAAAGCATGGATAGACGGTCAAGTTAAAAGTCGTAACGATGCTTATACCTACTGCAAACTGCTCTCAGACAACCCTTGTTTTCCCTGGGTGAGTAAACTGAACTCAATGGCTCGACAAGCACACGCAGAGAGAGCATGGGCATCAATTGAGAGGTTTTATCAAAATTGTCGGCAAAAGATACCAGGTCGAAAAGGCTTTCCCCAGTTTAAAAAGTACCAAGTCCGAGCATCTGTTGAATACAAGACATCGGGCGGTCAACTTTCAGAAGATAGACGCTATTTAACATTTTCCGACAAATTTCAATCGGGGACATTTAAACTTTGGGGTAGTCGAGATTTACACTTCTATCAACTCAAACAAATTAAACGGGTTAGAGTGATCAGAAGGCACGATGGGTATTATGCTCAATTTTTGATAGACCACACCAGAGAGGAGAAAAAAGAACTCACAGGAAAACAAACAGGGCTAGATGTAGGTCTTAACCATTTCTACACCGATTCTTTTGGTAATCAAATAGAAAACCCTCGCTTTTTCAGAAAAGACGAGCGGCGCATTAAAAAGCTGCAACGTCGGTTATCGAGAACTCAAAAAGGAAGTCAAAACCGCAAAAAAGCAAGGAATCTGTTAGGTAGAGCGCATCTATTAGTTTCACGCAGGCGTAATGATTGGGTCTGTAAATTAGCCCAACACGTCATACAGTCTAACGACTTGGTAGCGATTGAAAATCTACGGATACGCAATCTGGTTAAAAACCATCATTTAGCCAAGTCAATTAACGATGCTGCTTGGTACAGATTTAGAGAATGGCTGGAGTATTTTGGGAGAGTTTATGGGGTTCCGGTGATTGCCGTTGAACCTGCATATACCTCTCAAAATTGCTCAAACTGCGGTGAGAAGGTTGTCAAAACTCTCAGTACCCGGACTCACAAATGTCCTGACTGCGGATACACCAGTGACCGCGATGAAAATGCCGCAAAAAATATTCTGAAATCTGCACTCAAACAGCTATCAAATACCGTCGGGCAGACGGAAATAAACGCCTCCCGAGAGACTGATCTCTGCTTGAGCGGGGAAACCCAATTGAGTAAGTCAACTCGAAGAAAGAGGAAACCCAGACAGTGATGTTTGGAATCTCCGTCCTTGAGGGCGGAGAGGATGTCAACCCCCGGTTTTGTCTAGTCTTTTTAGCAACTTTTTAACAAAGGGAGATCCGCCGAAAGTTGTTAAAATCTCTAACAAGAATCTTAAAAAGATGAGTAGTCTTGCAAGAGGAGAACACTTTTATGGTATGTATTCAGGTGCAAGGGAAAACCATCACTTGCGATCGCGGTGAAAATTTACGTCAGGTTCTACTGAAAAATGGTATTGATCTTTACAATGGTCAAGCCTCTGTGATTAACTGTCGGGGAATTGGAACTTGTGGAACCTGTGCGGTGGAAATTTTTGGTGAAGTTTCTGAACTCCAGTGGCGAGAAAAGGCGAGACTTTCTATTCCGCCTCATTCTCCCCAAACGACTCGCCGTTTAGCCTGTCAGGTGAAGGTGTTGGGCGATATTAAAGTTAAAAAATACGATGGGTTTTGGGGACAAGGTTCACAAACCGTTTGGACAGAAAGCTAGAGATCCCATTGATTTTTGGTAATTTTGGTTAACTTTTAAGTTGCCCCTGAATTTATGAGTCCATTTTGCGATACAGTGGCTCAAGAGTATTCAGAACTGATTGAGATAGGCTGGCTGCTGATGCACATATCCATCTCAATCATTAACAATTTTGGAGACACACCAATGGGTACGGTTACGTTTATTCAAGATGAAACTGAATTAGATTTACTGCTTGCAAATGAGTCATTATTGGTTGTAGACTTCACAGCGAGCTGGTGTGGTCCCTGCAAACTTGTAGCCCCTTTAATGGATCAACTCGCAGATGAGTATGGGGATCAGATCAAGGTATTCAAGCTCGATCTAGATTCTAACAAGCCCGTTGCTAAACGGTTTTCGATTAAAAGTATTCCGGCTATCTTATTCTTCAAAGACGGTGAGTTGACAGAGACATTAATCGGGGTAAAACCTTACGAAGACTTCAGCAGTGTAGTTGCAGGACTCTTGTAGTCTGAAATGGTGTGCTGTGGAAAGTATCAACTGATAACATGGCACTCAGATCAAGCGCGATCATGCCTGAACTTCAGAAGTTCTCAACCCCCTTTGCACCTTGACATATTTCCTTCAAATTCTTAATTTTCCTCCTCTGTATCTTCGGAATTTTCAGGGTCTTGAACTTCAGAATCTTCTGTAGATTCAGCTTCCGTTTCGGGTTCAGATGAACGGCTAAAATCTTCATAAACCGTTTTAGAAATGTTTCTAATTAGAGATTCAGCCGCCGAGTCTTCCTCATTTCGTTCGACAATAACGGCTAATAAATACCGCTTTCCATTCGGTAAATCAATTAAACCGACATCACCTGTAACCAATTTTAAATTCCCCGTTTTATGAGCAATAACCGCACCTTTACCTAAACCACTCGGGAGGAGAGAATCATTTTCTGTTTTCTCCATAATTCTAAAAATGCGATCGCGAGATTTCATCGAAACCAATCCACCTTGATTCAATTGAGTTAATAAATTAACCAAATCTCTCGGTGTAGTTTTATTCGTTCCTCTCAAATCGGGAAGTACATCTCGAATCACCGTATTTTTCATGCCCCAATCGAGAAACTTTTGATTGAGAAATTCTGCACCCCCCAAACGTTCAATCAACATATTTGTTGCCGTATTATCACTAATCACAATCATTTTAGTCGCCGTTTCAAAGGCAGTGAATTCCGTTCCTGCGGGTTTGTATTGCATATCACCTGAACCGCCAGCAATATGTTGATCCTGCATGGTTAAGGTTTCATCTAGGCGAATTTTTCCTTCATCAACCGCTTGAAAAAATGCCACTAAAATCGGGACTTTAATGGTGCTTGCTGCCATAAAAGCCGATTCACTATTTATATCAACATAACCTCCGGTATCCAAATCAAGCAACAATACACCCGGTTTTAAATTAGAATTTTCTGGAGTTAAAGCTAAGATTTGTTGTTTGAGGTTTTTAATTTCTTGGTTGAGTTGAACCGATAACGGAAGCGTTTCTACACCGACTGGGGTTGGAGTTGGCGACTGTTGACTTTCAAGACCTAAATTGGCACTCGAAGTCGCCGCAGAAGATCCCAAACGTCCTAGAGAACTTAAGACCGATAACACTGTACCTGAAATTACCCCAATTCCAATCCCCAAAATCAGCAAACGCGCCCCATAAATCATCGGCGAAAATCGACGTTTCTGCTTTCTGATCACACGGGGGCGAGAAGAAGCGGTAGACACAGAAGAAGCCGGGGGATAAGTTGGCGCGAGGCTGCGGCTTTGACGACTGGAAGCCGGAGAGGGTACGTTAAGCTTTTTGCGGCTATCTGCGATCAAAAGCGGTAAAGGAGAACTAGAGGGTTGACGAGTTCGGTTGCGCCTTGGAGGGGGAGTTTTGCGACGATCTTCTTGTTGTCGAGTTTGCTGTCGCTGTCGTAGTTGAGAGACTAGCGGTTCTAGTGACTCCGCCCTTCGCGAAGTGTCAAAACGCGACGGTGAACTTGAGGCGTTAGAATTTTTGAATCGCAGAAAAGGAGCTATCCAGCCCTTAAAAAAGCCAGACGGTTGAGATGAAGCAGAACGACGATCGCGACGCCGACGCCGAGAAGTAGCAGCAGACCCATTACCAGAGGGGGACTCCCGAGATCGAGAGCCAGATCGAGAAGAAGAAACAAGCGATAAATGACGGGGAGATCGCTGGGCCACACCAAACACCTAGTAAACTGTGATCAACCAAACAAAGAATCAGTCCGCTTGGACGAGGACATAAACAGGAAAATCTTGTTGAGAGCAGAATCGGTGATCTTTAACCCTCAACGCTAGATCGAAGTCTCCGACGATGGGGATTCGCCCTCCCGACGGGTTGCTGGCTGTTCGACCACTGAACTGTTCGGGGAATTGCACAGAGTATCTGCAACAGGATGATTGCACGCTATCAGGGTATCATCAACTGCACCGGATTGTTCCGCCGAGTTTAATGCCCATTCCATTTGAGAAAGAATTCCCCGCAGCATATCGACTTCTGTTTGAGATAAATGAGCGCGATTAAATAAACGCCGAAATTTTTCCATGCGACTCGCCGCAGTATGGGGATAGAGATAACCAATGTTGAGTAAGAGGGTTTCAAAATGCTCGTAAAATCCTTCTAAACGATCGAGGGAAGCCTCTGAGGAGGGAGAAACTTCTGAGGAAATTCCAGGAGGAACGGTCTGGCTCCTGCTGGCCAGTTGAGACAGTTCATAACAACAAACGGCCACAGCTTGAGCTAAATTTAACGCCGGATAAGCAGAACTTGAGGGAATGCGAACAAACCGTTGAGCATAGTTCAGTTCTTCGTTGCTCAGTCCTCGATCTTCCGGGCCAAAAATTAAAGCAGAGGGCGTTTCGAGTAACCACCCTAAAGCATGGCGAGGATGTTCTAAAGGGGTTTCTAGGGAACGTTGACGTGCTGTGGTTGCGATCGCCCGTTGACATCCAGAGAGGGCTTCTGGCAAGGTCTCAACGAGGATAGCAGTTTCTAAGATATCAACTGCATGAACGGCCATTTTTTGGGCTTCTGAGCCTCGGGGATCGCATTGGGGATTGACTAACACTAATTGTTGTAATCCCATATTTTTCAGAATCCGAGCCACAGAACCTACATTTAAGGCTCCCGCAGGCTCAACTAAAATAATCCGAACTTGGGCTAACGCTTCGTCTAACACCTTCTCTAACCTGGACAATGATATGCTAGTTGTTGAAAACAAGCAACTCAAATAACTTAACATGGCACGCCAGCGTTCTAAATCTGACTTGCCCACTAAATTATGCCCTGTTTGTGGTCGTCCTTTTACCTGGCGCAAAAAATGGGCTGACTGTTGGGATGAGGTGAAATATTGTTCAGAACGTTGTCGGCGACGGAGAAACAGTGAACAGTCTTGACAGTGAACAGTCACCCCATCTCCCATTTCCTGACCAATTCGCTTGGAATTGGTGAACTGGACGTGCAACAATATTTCAACTACTAACTAGAAAATCTATTTTCGCAAATCAGTATGGTGCAGCCTAAATTAATTATTCACGGGGGAGCTGGAAGTTCCATTCACAGTAAAGGGGGGATCGATCAAGTCCGAAAAGCCCTTTATAGCGTTTTAGAAAAAGTTTATCCTCTCTTCGCTCAAGGGATCAGCGCGACAGATGTGGTTGTTGAGGGGTGTCGGTTACTCGAAGATGAACCCCTCTTTAATGCTGGGACAGGTTCGGTTCTTCAGTCTGATGGTCAAATTCGCATGAGTGCGGGCTTGATGAATGGTACAACTCAAAGTTTTAGTGGCGTGATCAACGTTTCTCGGGTGAAAAATCCTATTGATCTCGCTCAAGCGTTACAAGGCTCTATGGATCGCATTTTATCGGATCAGGGAGCGGCTGAACTGGCGCGAGAATTGCAAATGCCGATCTATAATCCCTTAATTGATCGCCGACTCAACGAATGGATCGAGGAACGCAAACACAACTTTACCCGAGAAATGGCGAATGTTGTCGCTGAACCTGCTCGTACAGGTACGATTGGAGTTGTAGCGTTAGATGCAGCAGGTAGACTCGCCGCCGGGACTTCAACGGGGGGTAAGGGCTTTGAAAGAATTGGTCGGGTGAGTGATTCTCCTATGCCTGCGGGAAATTATGCCACATCAGATGCGGCCGTGAGTTGTACGGGAATCGGCGAAGATATTATTGATGAGTGTTTTGCGGCTCGTTTAGTGATTCGGGTGACAGATGGCTTATCGTTAAAAGAAGCGTTAAATCGTTCCTTTTTAGAAGCTACGCAACGAAAACGAGATTTTGGAGCGATCGCGATCGATGCGGCGGGTCAGATCGGTTTGGGTAAAACTTGCGATGTGATTGTTGCTGCTTATCACGATGGTGAAAAAATTGGCGATAGTTTGGAAATGGAAACAGGAACTCAGGTGTTAGTGATTTAATTCGGGGGTTCTGGCGGTTGCGGTGCGTTCTAAAAATGCTTCTTTTATAATCGAGAGAAATCCTCAACTGTTCTGAAATTATGTCTTTTCAATCCTTTGGCGATCGCGAACTGAAGCCGTTTGGCGATCGCACCCAACCGCCAGAATTCGATAGAACCTGACAGGAACGTCAACCACCCGAACGGTTGGCTGAATTATTGCGTTCTCAAGGGATTAATCCAGAAGATATTTAGAAATGGAAAATACACCCGAACCCTGAAAGCAACATTCTCAGTTTATTCATAAGCATCACGACGATGAATAATTAAACTAACAATGACCTGATTGTTTTCATCATCAATTTGATAAATTACACGATAGTCGCCGATGCGATAGCGATAACGACCTGCAAGATTTCCTTTCAGTGGTTTAATGTTCGGATGACTTCGCGGCGTTTGTTCTAACACTTCCAAGCATCGGGCAATTTTTTGAGCCAAAGGACGATTTGCTGAGGTATAAAACTTCTTTGCTTTCTGGGTCAATAGAACTTTATACATCGTTGCGAACTTCTCGCCAATCTGTTAAATTACCCTCAACAATATCGCGATCGGCTTCTTCTAAAGCGTTCATCAAGCCAGGAATAGCGAGTAATTCGTTGGTTGCGACTTCGCTTTCATCCTCTGCCAACTTTGCTAAGAACTCATAAGCTAATTTAACCTGATCGGGTGATAGTTTTTCAGCGTATGCTTTTATTTGATCGCGCATCTGTTCAGTTTTCATCGGGTTCTAATCAACTCTATCCCGATTATACAATCAGTTGGAATTAATTTGGGGACGGTTTTGATGCGATCGCTAGCCGTATCGCTTTTTTTATCAGTTACACTTAACTCCAGTTAAACCCAACCTACTGTTATCAATAAAAAAGGATAGAGACAGTCTCTACCCTTGAATTTTAAAGTTTTAGGTTTAGTGAGTTCCGTGGTTTTTTCGAGGAAGATCATATCTTTGGGAACAAACTCAGGAACATATAACTGTTTTAAGTTAATACCTTTAACCAAAGCTAATAATTAGCAATTAAGTTCAATTATTCTTGAATATGCTATTACTCCTCTCTCAATCTCTAGACACATACTAAAAAATCAATCAAAGACTTAATCGGGCTACCCTCAAGAAATAAATTCACCAACTTTTAAAGCAAATACTATTCCACCACATCCTAGACTTATGGATATGGGTTCACCCAAAGAAAGACCAACGAAAGCCAGAAGTCCAAAAACAAGTAATGCTACTATTAATACCCACTTCATTTTGACTCTTTAACCTCAATATTTTGTAGAGTTGACAACTGATACGATGTCCGGTTGATTAATGCTGTTGTAAGAAATGTTGTTGTAGGAGTAGGGTGGGTTGATCTCAATTTCCGAGTAGTCGTAAAGATAGCGGACGATCCCGCCCCTACGCTTGAGATTATTAATTAGTCCGACGTGATATGAATCAGAATTTATTCACCATTACCACTACCCTCATCGTCACCGCCTCCACCAGCAGCACCTACAGCACCTGCACCTGCTATCCAACCAACTGTTTCCCTGATTCCTTTTGAGGTTTTACGAGCGTTCTTTGACCATTCACCTGCATCATCAGCATTATCTGTGGCGAGCGCTACGACCCAAGCCGCTGCACCAGCAGATTCATCAATTAACCCTCCTACCGGTTCCATTGCTACCTTTACAATTCTGCCAATGACTCGAAAACTCATAGCTTTAATCTCCTTTTTTACCGGGGTTAAGTTTTTATTAATTGTCAGGTTTATCAGGGAAAATAAATTTAATTTCCCCTGACACAATGAGAGATAGACTCAACAGATTAGTAAACTCGCTCTGTCACTTCACGACATCCGTGTCTTGTCATACCACTTGGGGAAAAAGTTCCTAAATGTATATCTTCTTGCTGATAACCTTCCTCTTCTAACCCGGCTGTTCCTCCTTCAATACAAGCTTCTATGTGACGTTCTGCTTGATTTCTTCTTCGGTTATCTCGATTAGAATTACTAGGTGTAGTTTGAATCCCGTCATCATCTACTTTATTTCTTAATCTTGGGTTATCTCGATTAGGATTACTAGGTCGAGTTTGAATCCAGTCATCAACTGTTTTCCGACCTGAATCCCAAATCTCTCCCAAAATTCGACCACCTGAGCCAGCTAATGCCGGCTCCTGTACTATTGATATCGTTAATAAAAGTCCAGTGACTACTATTGCAAACTTGCGATTTTTTTCCATGCTTGGAGCTATGTAACTCTGTTATTAAATCAATATTATATTAACTTTGTCTTTGATGTCACCTAACAACTATTAGGTATTTTTGGTATTTTTGTTAGGTATTTTGTTAGGTGTGTTAGGTAATTTTATTAGGTGTTAGGTATTTTTGTTAGGTGTTGGGTAGTTTGTTATATGGTCTGTTAGAATGTTAATATTGTGATTAACTCGCCATGCTCCGCAATCCAGATCCGATTCGATAAAACCTTCTACGTGATTGTAGTTTGCTATCAGAAGGGTGAACAAATTGGTGATAGTTTTGAAAGAGAAAAAGGAACTCAGGTATTAGTGGTTTAAACCTGTTCAACGCTGGGAGGAACAATTCTCAGTTTGGTCAAGTTTTTATTGATTTCTCTGAGGAGTTCCAAGTCTTCTTCGGGTAAATAAGAGATTGAATTCTTTTCTAAATTATCGCTATTGAGTCGTTTTTCCAGAAAAGAAAACGCTTCTTTAAATTGATCGGGTTTGGCAACAATGGGCGACTCAAAATGACAGGCTACTATTTGTTCAAATTGCCAATTTGCAACCCAGTCCGCCCAAATTAACGTTTCTATAGGAGCGCGATTAAGAATAAGGGTTTGTAAAATCGGGGCGACTAACAACCGTTTTTGTTCTGATAACGCTTGAAAAGATTGTTTCCAGTCCGGTTTCCATCGAAACGGAAATAGACCAAAATAGCCTTTTGCAGAACGTTCGGGTGCTGTTTTTGCTTCTCTAAATGCTTGGATAAAGGGAACGGTTTCTAGGGTATTCGGACGAAAATATAATGAAAATAAACAAATGCGTTGCCATCCTTTCAAGCGGTTGGCTTCAGTATCAATAATCTCATCAAAAGCATGATCTCGGGCGTGAAACAGTAACGGGTAAGGATCAAGTTGTAGAATTTCAGGTGGGGTTTGGGGAACAGAAACAACGGTATCTGTTACCAATAATGTACGCGATCGCCGATCAAAAAAGACAACCTCCGCAAATCGTCCTGGCCCTAAATAAATTGGCCCCAGTGTGGCATAGTCGAACTGGTCACTAAAAGGTGCTTGACTGCTATCTTCGGGTAAAATATGAGTGCGATTTGCAGGTAAACCTAGCCAGCTCAAAGGTAAGTTTAACGGAAAACTCCATTGACTGGGAGCGACAAAAACTTGGGCTTGTCGAAAGTAACGAGCAAACGGGCCTACAAAAACTTTGTGTTCGATGCCGGAAATTGTTGGCAAAATAATATACTTGACATCGCCATGTTCAGCCACTAATTCTCGCACCAGACGAATACATTCAGGAGTTGGGGCGACAGGTGCGTAAACCAGCAAGCCTCCTTTTTCCAGCTTGACAACGCTCATGCGAATCGGTACAACCACGTAGAGAATCCCCTGAAGTTGATCAAAAGTCCAGAGGGTATCTTTGATCACTTCTCGCCGCAATGTACGTCGCTGTCCGTAGGGATAAAGCGGTGCGGCTGGCCACCAAGGCCAAGAAAAGTCTCTCGAAGGCATCGGTTGTTGTAGCGGCTCAGGTTGAAATAGCATCGACTCGCTATGATGTTATCGCGATCGCAGTTGTCCCAGAAGTTTAGCAGATTTTCCGGGAACAGGGAACACCGGAACAGCTTTTACAGTTTACAGTTATACAGTTATCAGTTACCAGCTTTCACAGTTATCACTGGTCACTGGTCACTGGTCACTGTTCACTGTTTAAGTGATCTCTATCACGGTATAGTCCGATTACAATCACACTAAAGCGAGATGCTACTCATTTCTCGTTCCCCTAAAATAAGGAATAGTAAAGACTATCGAGTTTACAGAGGGTGTGCGAATGAAACTGGTAATGATAGCCACCGTAGCATTATTGATGAAAGTAGGTCTAGCTAGTCCCGCGATCGCTGAGAATCCCGCACACCTGAAGCAGTTGCAGGAAACAAACAACTGTCAAGGCTGCGATCTCAGCAATGCTAAACTGACGGGTATAAATTTAAGTGGGGCTAATCTTGAAGGCGCAAATCTTCAAGGTGCAAACTTAACAGGTACTAATCTCAACGAAGCGAATTTAATTCGAGCGAATCTAACTCAAGCGAATTTGAGCGGTTCGAGTCTAATTGTCGCTAAACTACATGGGGCGAATTTGAGTGATGCGAATTTGAGTGATGCGAATTTAAGTTTGGCAGGAATGGTGATTGCTAACCTAACAAATGCTGATCTCAGTGGCGCGAATTTGGTGGGTGCCAATCTTGAAAGTGCTGATTTAACAGGTGCAAATCTCCAAGAGGCGCGTCAGTCGATTGGAAAATTGGGTCAGATTTCTTTACAAGAAGGAAGTCTCTACGGAATTGATGTGGCGGGGATTAATTTAAGAGGTGCGAATTTAACAGATGCTGATCTCACAGGTGCGAATCTAAGTGCTTCGGATTTGGGCGGCGCCAAGTTAGATAATGCGATTTTATTGAAAGCTAATTTGGTGAATACGCGGCGATAAAATCTTCTAAACATAGATTGTTTGAGGGATATATTGAAAGGATCTGAGTTCACGCAAAAGTGAAGCTTATGATTATAATTTTCAGGCAAAGAGAGTTAATATTCTTTCGATTTAAGTCAGTTACAATCTGTTAAAAATCAGGAAAGTCGGCAATCTTGAACTCTGTTCAGAATGTCGGCTTTCTTGCTAGGTGTTATATGGCGCTACGCGCAGGCAAAAGGCAAGAGGCAAAAGGCAACAGGTAAAGACTAAGAATATGTACCATCAAAATGTGAGAAACGATATAATAAAATGTTTGACCTATTAATCTGGATAAAATGAAGCCTGAAACCTGGCGAGAGTTATTAGCCCAATATCGTGCGATCGCTGTTATTCGTTCTCCTAATCTTGAACTGGGAAAACAAATGGCAACTGCTATTTATAATGGTGGAATTCGCCTCATAGAAATTACTTGGAATAGCGATCGCCCGACTGAATTAATCTCTAAACTGTGTTCAGAATTACCAAATTGTACGATTGGAGCAGGTACATTATTAACAAGAGAAGACGTGCATCAAGCGGTTGATTCGGGTGCTGAGTTTCTCTTTACGCCTCATACCAATCCGGGGTTAATCGAAGCGGCGAGAAAGCTAGATATTCCCATGATTCCGGGTGCATTTTCTCCGACGGAAATCGTTACGGCGTGGCAAGCGGGGGCAAGTTGTGTAAAAGTATTTCCCATCTCAACACTCGGCGGAGTGGCTTATGTGAAAAGCTTACAGGGGCCACTCGGAGAAATTCCGTTAATTCCAACCGGAGGAGTTACGCTCAAGAATGCTGAAGCGTTTATTTCAGCAGGGGCAATTGCAGTCGGACTTTCAAGTGAATTATTTCCACCCGCTTTATTATCGGAACAAAACTGGCAGGCGATCGCCAAGCAAGCTGAAATCCTCACCCAACAGTTAGCAAAAATTTAGGTTGAATTCAATCAAGATCGACTAAAATATTTTAAGCTTAAATCAGATGATTGGCAAATGTGGAGGAGATTATGCAAAAGATTATGAATTGGAAAAAATGGCATCACTTAGGAACTCTAATCGCGAGTGTTGCTTTAAGTGTAAGCGTGATTTATCCGGAGTCAACGCCAGTTTTTGCTGATGAGTATCACAATGCGATCGCCTATCGGATGCTAGAATTACAAGACTCTACAGAACGCTGGATTCAGATTGATTTAACCCGACAACGGTTGGTGGCTTGGGAAGGGAATAAACCTGTTTATGCGGTGATTGTGTCTACCGGAAAACCTTCAACGCCCACTCGTACAGGTACGTTTAAAGTTTATACTAAGTACCGGGAAACCCGGATGACAGGCCCCGATTATGATGTGCCTGACGTTCCCTATACAATGTACTATGATGGCGGTATGGCTATACATGGAGCGTACTGGCATAATCTGTTTGGGACTCCTGTCAGTCATGGCTGCACCAACGTAGCCGTTAATCATGCGAAGTGGCTGTTTGAGTGGGCTGAGGTTGGAACACCTGTTGTTGTGCATGAGTAAAATCCACAAGCCGAGACGAACGCTGGTTATTGGAGATATTCACGGTTGTTTGAGTGCGTTTGATACGCTTCTGGCGACTGTGAACCCTCAACAGTGCGATCAGATCGTAACGCTTGGGGACTACATTGATCGAGGGCCAAACTCAAAGGCAATTATTAATCGGTTAATTGAATTGCATCGTCGGGGACAACTGGTGGCGTTGCGAGGAAACCATGAACTGATGATGTTGCGGGCGCGTGAGGGCGATCGCTACGAACTTTATCACTGGTTAACCGCAGGAGGAGAAAGCACGTTAGCCTCTTATTCTCAAACGGCTACAACCAAAGGACTCGCCAGTATCCCCGATGAACATTGGAATTTTTTAGAAAATATTTGTGTGAATTGGTGGGAAACAACATCCCACTTTTTTGTTCATGCGAATGTCTATCCGAATTTACCCCTCAACCAACAACCGGAACGAATGCTGTTTTGGCAAAAGTTTAGCAATCCTCCTCCTCATTGTTCTGGAAAAACGATGGTTTGTGGTCATACTAGCCAAAAAAGCGGTCAACCGATTAGTATTGGTCATGCTATTTGTATTGATACTTGGGTCTATGGGCGGGGCTGGTTAACCTGTTTGGATGTAGTGAGTGGTAGAATTTGGCAAGCCAATCAAACCGGACAATTACAAATGGCTTGGATTGATGATTATTACCAGAAGTATAGTAAGCGATATTATCGGGCTTGATCCCCTCTCAAATTGTTAAATTTTCCGATTCAGATAACTGGAATACATCACAATTGTCAGAATTTGGATACAATTAACCCCATCAGCAGAATTAATTTTTTATGCGAATTCTAGCTATTGGTGATATACACGGCTGTTCTAAGGCGTTTGATACGCTGATGCAGGCAGTTAAACTCCAACCGGATGATCACCTGATAACCCTGGGTGACTATGTAGATCGAGGGCCAGATTCTAAAGGGGTGATTGATCGTTTAATCGGATTAAATCACACCGGACAACTGGTGGCGCTGCGGGGAAACCATGAGATCATGATGCTGGATGCCTATTGTGATCGCCATCGTTTAGAAGGTTGGCTGGCTTGTGGGGGGCGGGAAACCCTGGCTTCCTACACTTCTTCCTCAAAAAAAAAAGGTCAATTAGATAATATTCCCGATGAACATTGGAATTTTGTCGCCAATATTTGTCAAGATTGGTGGGAAACAAAAGACCATTTTTTTGTACATGGCAATGTGAACCCTCATAAACCTTTATCTCAACAATCGAGTCACGATTTATTCTGGACAAGATTTTATCATGCTCAACCCCATTATTCAGGTAAAACCATGATTTGTGGTCATACCAGTCAAAAAAGTGGTCAACCGATTAGTTTGGGGTATGCAATTTGTATTGATACTTGGGTTTATGGAAAGGGTTGGCTGACTTGTTTGGATGTCAATAGTGGTGAAATTTGGCAAGCCAATCAAAAAGGACAACTCCGAACGGCTTTGATTGAAGAATTTAGCACTTATTGTGCGATTTCTTCTTAAGTTATCCCTGGCAATATGAATTCTATAGCACTAAGCATTATGGTTAGGACATTGGTAAAAGCGAAAAGTTGAGGCAGTGCGGTCTTGGGGTCCCCCCAAGTAGAGCAACTGCCGTGGCGGTGTCGGTTTCCGTCCCGCCAAACTTTTTAAGAAGCTGAAAATCTTTTCTAGTCTTACTTTTGCCTTTCTTACAAACTTTGCTCTCGCCGGAAACCGCCGAGTCGCAAGTTTGCGCTTTTGCCTCTTGCCTATTGCCTGCGCGTAGCGCTATACCTTTAATCGGATGAACGTTGCCAATTTTTAATATCCCAAGTATTCGCATCCCAAGGTGAGGGTTCAACGCCAATTAAACGGTTACTCACGCCTTGAGTATTTGCTCGATCAACAATGGGAAGAAGGGCGACATCTGTCGATAATAATTCATCCATTTTTTGAAAGAGTTCGGCTCGTTTTTGGGGGTTAAGTTCGGTTGTTGCTTGCTGCCAGAGTTTATCATATTCGGGGTTACAATAACGAGCATAATTGGATTTTTGCCAGTTATTCGCTTTTTGGGTAATTTCTTCACAAGTCCACCATTTCATATGGGCTTGGGGATCGGGGCTATCATTGCCCGTATTCAACATTTGTAAATCGGCATAAAAATGATTTAACGTATCAGTATTTGCGGGATCTCCTGAAAAGAACACACTGGCGTCAATACTTTTGAGTTCAACTTTCACTCCAATTGATTCTAACCCTTGTTTGACAATTTCTTGGGTTTTTTGTCGCACTGGGTTAACTGAAGTTTGAAACACAACCTGCATTTCTACGCCATTTTTATCGCGAATTCCGTTACCATTGCTATCTTTCCAACCTGCTTCATCTAACAAGGCTGCGGCTTTTTCTAAGTTAAACTCATAGCTAATTTTATCAGATTTATAGCGTTGAGGTGCGACCAAAATTTGAGCCGTTGGCCGACCTGTTGGGCCGTAGAGTTGATTAGAAATTGTATCGCGATCAATCGCTAAATTAAACGCCTGACGGACTTTTTTATCGGTAAAAAACGGATGGGGAAACTGAATACTCGAACGTTCTCCCTCGGCTGTGGCTTGATTGGGATTCGTAAAATTGAGCATAATTCGTTCAACATACGGCCCAAAATTTGCCACAACTTTTCCTTTTCCGGCTGCTTCTAACTGTTTTAAAATATTCCCTTCCACTTGCAAATTATAAGCATAATCTGCATCGCCTGTTTGTAAGACAGCCCTCGCGGCAGACACCGCATCACCCCCGCCTTTGAGTTCAACTCGTTTAAAATAAGGCTTTCCTGTATCCCAATAATTAGGGTTCGGTTCATAAATAATAATATCTCCCGCTTTGAATTCAACCACTTGATAGGGTCCGGTTCCAATCGGTTTTTGATTAGCGGGGGCTTCTCGAATATTGGCGCCGTTATATTCAGCAAAAATATGTTTTGGTAAAATCATGCCATTTTGACCTGTAAACGGCACTGCCCAACCGGGATTAACATCTTTAAAGGTAATTTTTACGGTATAATTATCAACAGCTTCTACTTTTTCAATCGTGGAATAATACTCAATACTCGCCGAAGCAACATCGGGGTTGGTAATAAATTGATAGGTGAAAACAACATCTTCTGCGGTTAGCGGTTCACCATCAGCCCATTTCACATTTTGTTTGAGTTTCCACGTCACAGACTTTCCATCTTTAGCAATACCGCCATTTTCAACAGTGGGAATTTCTGCGGCTAAAAAGGGAATGAGTTGATCATTTTTGTCGTAACTGGCTAAAGGTTCGTAGACGATACGGGCGGCGTCAAAGTCTTTGAACCCAGTGGCGAGGTGGGGGTTGAGAATCGTTGGGGCTTGCCAATATAACAGTCGCAACCTGTCTGTATCGCCTGGGGTTCCTTGGTTTTGCGTCGTTTGCGGGGTGCAGGCGACTGTCATAGTCAGGGCGAGGGATAATAAAGAGACGGGGAAAAACAGACGACTCATGGCAGTATTCTTTGAATAGGTGGATCTCTTTATACTTATAATCGCGATCGCTTCTGTTGGCTAGACAAGTACCAGGATTTAGGATATTCTAAAATTGGATCTTTCCAAGATGAAATTCTCCGCAAGGAGACTGAAACGAATAAAGAATACAAGGAGTTCAGCAGTTCAGAATTTCCCCACAATTAACCCATCCGTTACAATATCTGTTTCCAAAAGTATTAACCTCAAAAACCCCGCAACAGAAACCCGGTTTCTGCTAGAAACCGGGTTTCTACCCAATTGTGTACCTCACAGAACTGAAAACTGCTATATCTGTTTCCAAAAGTATTAACCTCAAAAACCCCGCAATAAACCCATCTGTTTCCATAAAAGTAGAATGAGCAATGCCCATCCTACCTCAAAAATTGATTCAAAAATCGTTAATTACGAGAAGAATTGGATATCATTTTCATCTAAACTGCTAACATTTTCGATGAGAAGTGTACCGCCATTAAAATTCTCGATGACGTCGTTGTTAATTTGATATTCCACAACTCCCAAAACATTCCCTTCTGCGTCTAGGACTTCACCAGCCGCAGGGAAATTAATTAACAGACTACCACCGATTTCTTGAACAAAGGGAAAATCTAATTCGGTGAGGATATCATCAGAACCTTGTTCGAGTCCGTTTGGATAGAAATCTAAAATTTCAAAGTTCTTGAGAATCAAATCATTCGGCAAAGGATTTTCTAACGTTAAAAAGATATCAAAACCCAAGTCAATTTTATCCAAACCGACCTCAAAACCCGTGAGAATATCGTTACCAAAACCGCTAAGTTCTTCTCCCGTCACCCGGAAGATATCCTGTTGGTTGTCTGCATCTGCGATCGGATTATTTTGATCATCAGCTAACAAACTACCGCCACCGATAAGCTGATCATCGCCACGACCCCCAATTAAGGTATCCTCTCCAGAACCCCCAATAACGGTATCATCCCCATCTCCACCTGCAACGGAATCATCACCGCTAGACCCTTCAACAATGTCGTTGTCATCACCACCATCGAGACTGTCGTTACCGCTATCGCCAAACAGGGTATCTTGATCATCATTTCCAAACAGGACATCATCCCCTGCATCGCCGTCTAAAGCATCATTTCCGGCATCACCAGACAACGAGTCGTTATCGCCACCACCGCGTATGGTATCATCTCCGAAGCCACCAAAAAGCAGATCATCGCCATCACCCCCATTGAGGAAATCCTCGCCGTCATCGCCTCTGAGAGTATCGCTACCGTTATTAATTCCCCCGTCTAGGATGTCGTTGTCTCCGCCACCTGAGAGACTGTCATTACCGGAACCTCCGTCGAGGACATCTGCACCAAAATTTCCGACTAGGGTATCATTTCCAGAGACACCACTGATGTTATCCTCATCTTGACCTCCGTCGATGAAGTCGTCACCCCCATCGCCACTGAGATTATCATCCCCACTATCCCCGAAAATGCGATCGTTTGCGCTACCCCCTCGAACGAAGTCGTTTCCCGTACCGCCATGTATTGTATCAGCGCCTTGTTCACCGAGTAAGGTATCCGCGCCTGAACCTCCCACAATTGAGTCGTTGTAGGTGTTCAAAAAGAAAACATCTGGAAGCAAGAAGACTTCGCTAAACTCGACAGTCTCACTGAGGAGTGAGGTTTGCGGTTCGTTTGTTAGGAAGTCATTGGATGTGGGTGTGAAATTTAACGTCCTCGACTCCGCGACAACTGCTTGTCCGATGGGTAAATCAACAATGATAGAACTACCTGTTGTATCACCGTAAACGTAGTCATTTCCTCCCCCACCTAAGAGAGTATCTGATCCCTCACCGCCAAATATGCGATCATTACCATTAAGTCCCGAGAGGCGATCATTTCCTCCTAGTCCTCGAATGGTATCGGCGTTATTCGTACCGGAAATATTGTTATTGTTGTTGTCGCCTGATAAATTTGCCATGATTAATTGTCCAACCTTGAGTTTGGTTTCTGTGTGGATATCAAAGCATTTGCTTGAAAACCCTTTGGGGATGGAATGGCTCTAAAATAATGACTGAAACTGTTGAGTTTCAATTCTTCAATGACTAGACTTGAAGGCTTCTGTGTAACTCATATCTTTTAGCTTAGGGATATCACTATCAATTGACAAGTCGCATTTTTGAGGGTCACTCATTTGAGCGACAGGCCATCACTCAACTCTGTGTGACGATATAGCGCGAAGCGGGAATAACTCATCTGGCAACAACTTTAACGATTAACGTTTCGCCGCTTGTCTGACTTGTTCCTGACTCAAACCTTCTATTAAACTGAGGTTGAAGGGTTGAGCTTCAATTGTATTGACATAAGTTTGGGAAAGATAAGGTAAATATTCCGGTTGATTCTGAAGATAGCTTTCAAAAAATGCCAAACTGAAAGCTTTTAAATAAGGGTAGGCAAGATTCGGATCAGGGCCGATTAATTGAGAAGGAACCGCTAACCGTCCTCCGCTTTCTTTCAAGAAGGAAAAATGAGTTCCCGGAGCGATTAAAATCAGATGTTTTCTAGAGGTTTTTAACCAAGTAAAGGGTTTAATTTGCTCAGGAACAGCCGGAGTGACATAATCTTTAGTTCCGGCAATCATCATCGTCGGAACCTGAATCTGACTCATCCCTTCCTCCCCAAAAATCAAACTGGTGAGCGGATTAATCGCAATTACGGCTTTAATTCGTTGATCTTGAAAATTGTTTTGCTGTGATGCGACTTCTAGAGAACGACACTGAAGTAATGTTGAAAGATTTAAAGTAATTCGTCGATCTTGAGACTTCTGACAATCTTCTGTTAATTTGTCAGGATTTAGCTTTGCTCCCGCCACCGCTAAAGCCGTATAACCGCCAAAAGATTGACCCATAACCCCAACATTGTTAAAATCGATCCGACTTTTCCAGAACGGATAAGATTGATATTTCTGTTGTAATTCATCGAGTAAATAAGTAATATCTAAAGGCCGATTTGCAAATTCAGAAGGGTTTGGCGGGCGTTCAAATCCATCAAAAAATCGGGCAAATTTATCTGCACTGGTATCAAGATGTTCAGGAATTGCTACAGCAAAGCCATGAGAAGCTAAATGTTGAGCAATATAACTAAACGTTTGCGGATCAGAACCTAAACCATGAGAGATGACAATTAAAGGAACGGGCTTTTTAACTTGAGGTAAATAAACTCGTAACGGAGAAGGACGATCCCGATTAGGATTGCGAAACGTCAATTCTTCTTCTGTCCAGCGAATTGATCCAGGCTTTCTAATATCTGGTAAATTAACTGGATAATTGTCATTAATTTTCGCCTGTTGTGCCTGATCTTCTACGGATTGAATGATTAAATCATCTTCAACTAAAATTTGTAGAAGATCCTCCAACAATTCTAGACTAAATTCTAAATCAACTCGAATACTTTCTCCCGGAAATTCTCGCAACAGACCGAGAATCGTTAAACCTTCAGGATGAGCCGAGGCTTGACCAATAGCTATTCTTAATGCTGCATAACCGTTTTCATTCTTATCTGTTTTCAGCACTTTTCCCACCCGAGTCAAAATCACATTTCCGGTCGGTGTATCGAGCAATTGTCCGACACTCCAGGGACTTGCTTCTAGGGGAGTTTGTAAAATTGTTCTCAGCCTTTTTCCATCTTTTAATTTGAGTAAAGTTCCATACAACGCAAGTACAGGAGTAACTTCTCCTTTCTTAGCAAAACGTTCGATTTCATTAATTGAAACGTAGGATTCAGCCGGCCCATAAGAAATGGTAATTTGTTCGGCACTCTGAGCGGGAATCACTGTCAATATTCCAGAAATTATCCCCAGACTCGCAGCAACTAAACGAGAATTAAGGCGCAATAATTCCGGTAGCGTTTCCAAAAACGAGAAACGCTTGTCCCGTTGGGGTATCAAGGTAAACATTGTGGCATTTTTCCAAAGAAAGGGACTGAAAGATCACAAAGAAGGAAATTCAATCAGCTTTTAAGCTTAAAAAGATTTTTCTTTGCTCTAGAGTGATTTGCCGGAAATTTTGCATTTTTCACCTGCAATCTTTCCTTGAATCTTTCTGTTTATCAGTCCCCTTACCCTAGCCTTAAGACTCGATGCTCTTTTCGAGTTCTACAAACGGAATCAACCAATTGATATCATAGGGTTGCAGAGTAATCACCAATTTGTCATCCGTTATCGTCCAACCCCGTTGACTGACGAGATCATACCATTGGGTTTCTGCGACTTCCAGTTCAGATAACGGGATTTCTAACTGACAAATCTTATTCGCCACATTGGTTAAAGTCAGGATGTGCTGATCCTGTTTGGGAGAAATTCGTAACACAGCAAAAACTTCGGGAGCGACGAACAAAATCTTCTGTTCTCCACTGGGATGAAAAGCGGTATGACGCACCCGAATATCGAGTAAGTGTCCTAACTTTTCTAAGATGAGAGAAAGCTTAGATTGGCGATCGTGTAAATCTTCAATTAAGCTGTTAACTTCAATGACTCGACGGTTAATATCTCGTTTGGATTTCGTTCGCAAAACGGCATCAATATCATTGCGAGTGCCAATTAAACCGTGAAAATAAATCCCCGGTACACCCCGTAATACGAGAGCAATACTACGAGAAGCGATAAACCGTTTGACTTGAAACGGAATATCTTCTCCGTTATTATCTAAGTTCAGAGCGCTAAACCAAGTGGTATTAATTTCATAGGGTTCTTCGCCCTGTTCTCCGGTTTTGTAGGAAACAAACGCCCCGTGTTCTCTGGCTTTTTGGATAATAAAATCTACTTCTTCTTTGGGTAAAAGACTCTTGACTCCCATCAATCCTACGCCATCGTGAGTATCCAGCATATTCAGGAAAGTTGTCATTTTTGACAAGTATTTGAGTTCTTTTGCCCAATTAGATAGAGCGGTTGTATCTTCTCGATAAAAGGTGTAAAGCACTAAGGGCGGTAAGGCAAAGTTATAAACCATTTGTGCTTCATCATAACCATTGCCAAAATAGGAGACATTTTGTTCGTGAGGCACGTTTGTTTCGGTAATTAAAGCAACAGTTGGATCGACCGCTTTAACAATATCACGAAACAGTTTAATTACTTGGTGAGTTTGTTCTAAATTCGCACAAGGCGTTCCCGGTTCTTCCCAAAGATAAGTCACCGCATCTAAGCGAACTAAATTGGCTCCGCGTCGGATATAAAGCAATAGCGTTTCGATTACGCCTAAGAGAACTTTAGGATTTTTATAATTGAGGTCAATTTGATCGGGTGAAAAGGTTGTCCAAACCCAAATCGGGCCGTTAATCGATTGAAATTGGGTTAAAATATCGGAGGTGCGAGGACGAACAATCATCCGCCGTTCTTCGGGTGTGAGTTCATCGGGGGAATGATAAGTGATAAAATAATCTTTATAGTCGGGGTTGCCATTCAGCATCCTTTGAAATAAAGGACTTTTGGAGGAAACATGGTTAAAAACCCCATCAAACATCAGTTGATAATAGTTTCCCATTTCCTCAATATCTTTCCATGATCCTAAATTGGGATCAACCGTATCAAAATCAATCACAGAAAAACCGCGATCAGAAGAATAGGGAAAGAAGGGTAAAATATGCAGGGTGTTGATACTTAAACCCAGATAATGATTTAAAAAATGTGCTAAAGTTGATAGAGGTGATTGTCCGTCTCCTTTTAATAAATCGCCGTAGGTAATTAAGATTAAATCCCATTCGGTAAAGCGATTATTGGGGTCAAAGTCTTTTTCGGTTTCTATGAGTTCGGTGGGTTTGTGTGCATAATGAACTTTCAGAATTCTTTCCAATTCAGGCATATATAATTTTGCCTGTTCTTCGCCGTAAAGAAAGCAAAACCGCTCAAACATTTGTTGATGCAATTCGGGCGAAATTTCTAAAGGGGGTCTGGTGTAGTCCGGTGTGTCATTGTAGGGAATTCGGACTCTCCGCATGGATTTTTGAAGCTGTTGACTGATGTGATCCATAGCCATTCTTTGAATTGTTGAACTTGTTCTTGAAGATTATAGCGGTTTCTTGGCGGATCAGCATCGAGAGAATACATTAAAGAAATACAGTAATTTTATTTGTTCAAATCCTTTGAGTTTAATCATCAGTTTTACTCATTTCTTCGGCTGTGTATAAACCGACTAATCGAGCAAGAACAATGGCTGAATACATTTGTCCGATAATCGCTTCTAAGTTAGAAAACATCATTACTTTATAGTTTTTAGGCACAATATCGCCATACCCTAATGTTGTCAACGTTGTAAAACTATAGTAGATGAATAGATTCTAGCTATTGTTGGGTTGTGAATGAATTGCTCCTGAAAAAGAATCGTTATCTAATACAAAGAAAAGATCATAAAAGAATGCCCATAAAATCCCAATTAAAAGATAGATACAAATTCCCCCTTGAATCGTATCGCTCCCTACTTTTTGGATTGAGATGATAATTGACCCCGATGTACTGTTTTATGAAAACGGAGAACTAATCAATATAAAAATCAGAAGAAGTAGCAGTCGAGTATATTTTGTTTGAGATAACTTTTTTGTGGATAAAGAGGGAAAGAGTCTCATGTCTCCAGAGATGAAAAGCCGCTTTCGACTTGCGAGATCAACTAAACTTCTCAGTAAATTTACCGAATAGAATTGACGGCTCCCTCATGATACAGAGTCTTGTAGGTTTTGAGCGTAATCTTTTAACTTGTTAGCAAATTCATCACTGTTGAGGAGTTGAGTCAGTTCACTCGCCGCTTTTTGGACACGCTGAATATACTCCAACTTTTTCTCCTCAGACCAAGAATTATTGTACCGACTCAATAATTCTGCGGAAATGAGAATAGTCGTTAAAGGGGTACGCAGTTCGTGGTTGACTACTGTGATCAAAGATTGATGGCGATCTGGGCTGAGTTGGGAGATATTCATAATTAAGCCAATCTTTTTTGATTAAGTCCTGTATTGGCTATATCATAAACTGAATTTCTCTTTACTTCATCCGAGGAAATACCGAATTTCCCAGGTAACTTTTAGTGCGATCGCATGACTCGCTAGCGTTGCAAACTCCGAGGATCGAGAGCATCTCGCAGTCCATCTCCCAGTAAATTAAAAGCCAGTACCGTTAGAATAATTAACACCGCAGGGGGCAAAATCAACCAGGGTTGCAGCACTAAAATCGAAGCATTTGTCGCCGATGAAAGTAAATTTCCCCAGGAGGGATCAGGTTCTTGAATGCCTAATCCAATCAAACTTAAAACTGACTCAGAGACAATAAATCCAGGAATCGCCAATGTTGCAGAGATGATCACATAAGTCGCCGTTTGCGGTAAAACATGACGCCAAATAATATAAAGGGGATTCGCACCCATCGCTTGAGTGGCTTGTACAAATTGTTGCTCTTTAATCGATAAAACTTGTCCACGAATCACCCGTGCTAAACCCGCCCAACTAATAAAGGAAATAATCACAACAATTAATAAATAGCGTTGAGCGCTACTCAGTTCGGGGGGTAATATAGCAGCCAAAGCGACTAACAAATAAATGCCGGGTATTGTCATCAACACTTCGACAACGCGCATGATAAACGTATCCAGAAAACCGCCAAAGTAACCCGAAATCCCGCCAAAAATCATCCCAATAGGAAAATAAATGGCAATCCCGACAAACCCAATACTGAGACTAATTTGACTGCCAAAAATCAAACGACTAAACTGATCACGGGCTTGTTCATCCGTGCCTAAAAGATGAATTTTGCACTCTCCAATCGCTCCGAATAAATGTCGATTTCCGGGAATGATTCCCAAAAGTTTATAGGGTGTTCCCTGAACAAATAACCCCACCGGACAAGGATTATCTCGATCTACGACTAACAGACGTTTTCCAGTTTCAATATCCACTGGCCCTTGAGTGGTTGGATAAACGTGCGGCCCGATAAATTTTCCCTGTTGATTCTGCCAATAAATGCTGGTCGGTGGTAGTAATGCCCCATCAATTTTAGTGGCGTAGGGACTATAAGGAGCGACAAAATCGGCTAGAATCGCACAAAGATAAAAGACAATTAAGATGATCGCTCCGAGTCGAGCTAAGGGATTTTTTTTCAGTCTATGCCACCATTTCATTTGTGTTTTTCGTTCTAGTTTTAGCGTTAATTTGATAATAATTACTCGTTAGTTATTCGTCGTGACGGGGGATTTTTCTTCTTCTATTGCTTCTAAAGGATTGGCAAAAAATGAACCCGTTTGGGGAGGAGAACCCGGATCGAGAATCACTTCCACAATAGTTTTCACTACACCTGTTAATGGAATTGCCAGAATAACACCCAATAATCCGCCAATTCTACCTCCAAGTAGGAGAGACGAGAAAATAATCACTGGGCTAAGTCCGGTAATATTTCCCATAATTCGAGGGGTGACGAGATTATCTTTGATTTGCTGAAAGATGACAGCGACAGTGAGAACTTCTAAGGCTAACCTCCAATCAATAAAAGCCACAATAATGGTAACAGTTCCAATTCCTAATGTAGCCCCAACAAAAGGAATCACTTCCAGGATGCCAATAAACACGGCAAATAACAGAAAGAAGGGAACTTTGAGTATAAAAAAAGAGATCGTTAAAGACACAGCCATAAACAACCCCAGGAGAAACTGACCGACCACAAATCCCTGAAGATTTCGAGCTAGAGACTCTGTAAAAATATAGCGAACTTTTGGCGATAAAAAACTGGTAATTCCATCCCACAACCGTTCGCCATCCAGCAGCATATAAAAAGCAATCACTAGAATCAAAATAAAATCAATAAACCAGTTAAAGGTACCCAGCACTAATCCTAAACTGGTCGTCGCGATCGCTTGTGCTTTTCCTTGAACATTCACCAGCAGTTTTTGTTGTAAAATTCCGACATCTATGGGTAAATTTCGTTCTAAACCCCAAGTTTGAAATTCCGCTAATTGTTGTTTTCCAGACTCGATTAAATCGGGTAATCGGGTAATCAGTTGTCGTCCTTGCGTAATCACAGGAGGAACAACTGTTAAAGCAATGACAATGACCACTAAAGCGGTGACTAGATAAACCAATGCTGCCGCTAAACCTCGAGGAATAATCCGTTGTAATTTAGCGACAGCATAATTAAGAATAAAGGCAATTAATCCGGCGGTCACTAAAATACTAATCAGTTCACCGATGTAGTCAAATGCACTAATCGTCAGTCCACCAGCAACTAAAACCAGCACCCATGTTATCAACAAGTTTTGAACAGGGGAAAACATTCTGTTCATAAGAATCACCGGGAAACCCCATCGCCTTGTGCGTGGGGAGGGATAGGTGCGCTTGCTGAGTGGGGTTCGATACCCCCAAAGCAAGCAATAGGATGTCGGCTCACCACCAGCCCGTTTGCTCTAGCAAGAAGCTGAACTTTGGAGGCAGTGAACTGACCTAAGCGTTTCCAGTTCGCATCACTAACAGAAACCTGTTTCTGGGTATCACCACTCACCCAGCCAACGCAAATTCGACCCGCCATTTCAGCTTTGACAACATCACCTTTGCGAACTCCATGCCGCGTTGTGGTTCCGCCATATTTGCGGCGTACACCGCCCTTTGCTGGAACCATTAGATGTAGTTGTCTGCGAGAAATGGGAGGGCGACGAATCACCCGGAAGACCGAGGGCGTTAGATGAACTGAACCCGTCCAGGTATGACCTCGAGTATTGGCAGTGTGAAACGATTCGTATTTGACAAACTCAGAACAGGCCAAAGCCAAGCCATCAACTCCATGGCTTTCAGGAGTTTGAGCCGATTTGTCTTTGGATTTGACCAATCTGAGTTGAGTCCTGATATTAGCGGTTTCGTAGCCGAATTGCCCTTCAGTTGGGGCAAGTTTTGACAGCCAACCCAGCATTACTCGTTGTCCCACCATCACGGGAGAGAAGGATTTAGACCCCCTCGCCTTCACGTACTCATAGACAATATTGCTGACTGGGAACAGACGACATAACTCAGTTACAACCCGCAACTCAAGCTGTCGATTGGCTCGAATACTGGGAGGTAGTTTGTTCCCTCTTCGATTGTCAAATCGCTTCTGTCTGTGAGCGCGTTTGGAGCAGGCAACCTTACGGTTGATTCTCCGTCCTCTGCGTCCACGTCGCATGATTCGGCGTTGCTCCATCCGGTCTTTCACTGTCTGGAATGGCAGAATCAGGTGAGCTAGAAACAGAGTAGCTTTAGGCGATTGCACTCCGATACCGGAATACAATTTGCCTGGGTCAACTCCAACCGCAATGGATTGAGTTTCTTCTCCAGATGGTTGCTGCGTCAGTTGGACGTAGAACAAGCCCAGGTCTGACCATTTGCCTACTGCCAGTCCATCTCGAATCCAGCGACGAGCGCGGCTCGGCTTGGTTGGCATTAACGGTTTTCCGTCAGATGATACAACCGAAACTCTGATCATTGAGATAATCCTATGAGCGAGTTGTTTGTCCCTTCGGGCAATTCGTTCAAGATGTCTTGGCTTTCCCAACGCCTCTAACCAGGAGACTTGCAGATAATCCGAACTAGGGAGACATTCAGAAGTGCAGTACCAGAACGAATCTCGATGCCCTAGTCAATCCTTAGTCGGAACCTGGCTGTTCCAAGCCCCATCCCGCAAGTGGAGTGGGGTGATTGACAATTCTATAGGCTAATATGTTTAATCAGAGTATTCTAGAGATGCAGACCGTTCCTAAGCTTGAGCAACCTCCTCTGCAATATTATCATGCTCGACCACAAACACATTAGAATAGAGGTTAGCTACGATCTGCTTCCCCTGCTGTGTGAGTGTCAGATAATGTAAGGCATCTTTAATATAGGGGTAAACGCCGTTCCAGTAAAATTTGTGATAATTATGTCGTAAATCTCCTGGATTTTTATAGCCGACTTTTTCATTAAAGCGAGTTTCTTCAAATTCATAAAATAAAGCACCAATCTTGATCAGGTAGCGAGGATCGCTGAGTTGACCAATTAAATCGGCCGCTCGTACCAAACCCGGATAATTGATGGTATCCTGATGATCGGATTCTTTCGGGACTGGAAAGCGAGTCAGTTCGATATTGCGCTTGATCACTTCTGCATCAATCAGCTTGTGGCCTCCAAAGCGTTCATCAATAAACAGTTTGGCTCGATCCACATGATAAGGCGTTAAACTGGCATCTGTACATCCATCTGGCAAATTAACCATATCGTCATGGCGTCCGGTGGCATACCATCCTTGTCGATCTTGACGGCAAACGCCTTTAACATAGCCAATATCGTGACAAACCAGCGAAATCAAAAAATGCAGCCAGTCTTCACAGGAAACGCCCCCTTCCCGGATATGTCTACCGCGCAAGATTTCTTGACCCACAAGAGTCACGAGGATGGTATGTTCGACATCATGGTACAAAGCATCACTATTGGCAATATTTTCTAAAGCCATGCTTCCCGCCCAGCCCACAATGTCTTCATAGTCTGATTTAAAAGCGCCATAGGTACGGCGGTAGCCCTCTCGAATTTGTCTAACGAAGGTATCAATTAATAATTCAGTCGCGTTGAAAAACATACGAGGTATTGACTTTTACAGTCGGTTATTTACGGGTTAGCGAGATTGAACAGCAAATCACTTAGTCGCTGGAGTTGTAGATGCAACTGATCCGGAAATTTTTCTGAGTCTAGCGTATTTGATCGCGCAGGTCTTCACTCAAATTATGAACCATCTTCCGTGGCATCCCGAAAAAATCATCATTTCAACTTTGCTTTATATAAGTTAACCTTAAATTCATCTCTCTTGATTCCGCTAAAATCAACTAAGACCCTTGATAAATAAGAGTTTGAGTTTAATTTCTCGACCGTGATCCGTGATCATCTCAACACGCTACAATTAAGAATATTAAGAAAAATCCATAATGTTATACATATATCTACACAATTACAGAACTCTAAATTGGAGGAATCCTGAATGGCTTACAAGGAAATTATGTCTGAGTTAGAGGAACAAGATCCCCCTTCCCCGAGAGAATTATCCTCGGTTGTTGATCAGGAACTCCTGGAAATCGAACCCCTAGCCGATGAAACCGAACTCGAAGCGGAAGAAGAACCTTCAACCTCTGACCCCGGTTCAAGCCGATGGGGCGGCATGATATCCGGTTTAGGACTCGGTATTTTAGGGACTGTAGCGGTAATGCACTTCTATGTCAACCCCAAGACTCAAGCCCCTGAACCGACCAACAATCAAGCCGCAGTTGTTGAAGTTTCCGCCAGTGCAGCTTCTAGGCAAACCGTCACCGTCGCCCCTGTCGAATTAGCCACCGTTACCCGTCAGTTAGACGTAACCGGAAGCGTCGAAGCTTACGATCTTTTACCTGTGCTTCCCCAAGCCAGTGGGCTGCAAATTCAACAGGTTCTGGCTAAAGAAGGAGATCTCGTGGAAGCTGGGGAACTTTTAGCCGTTTTAGATGATTCGGTGTTGCGATCGCAAATTGATCAAGCCGTTGCGGGGTTAGCCAGGGCGCAAGCCAACCTCAGCAAGCTACAAACGGGTACCCGTCCCGAACAAATTGCCGCAGCCGAGGCCCGTTTAAATCGCGCTCAAGCCACTTTAGATCAGTTGCAAGCGGGGACTCGTTCAGAAGAAATTGCGGTCGCTCAAGCTAAATTAAATGAGGCTGAAGCCCGATTAGCCGATGCCCGTTCGGGGAGTTTGGATGATGAAATTGCTCAAGCGGAGTCTCGACTAATAGCCAATAAAGCCGATCTTGAACTCGCCAGTGAACGAGTGCGTCGTTATGAAACTTTGAGAAATCAAGGGGCGGTTTCTGAAGATAGTTTGGAGGAATATTTGCAAAACGAACGCCGCCTCCGAGCCTTAGTCGATGAAGCCCAAAGACGCATTCAACAGCTTGAACAAAGTCGGCTCAGTCAAGTAGATCGACTTGAGGCTACAGTTGATATGGAACGTCAAGCCCTGCGACAGTTACAAAATGGCGCTCGTCCCGAAGAAATTGCCGCAGCCCAGGCGGAAGTTGCAGAAGTTCGCAGTAATTTGAATGAGTTAATCAATGGCACCCGCCCGGAAGAAATTGCGGTGGCGCAGGCGGAAGTTACGGAAGCCCAAGCCCAAGTTAAACAACTCGAAACTCAACTGCAACAAACCGAAGTTCGCGCCCCTGCAACGGGTGTGATTGCTCGCCGAGTCGCCCGCATTGGGGATGTGACAAATGGCACAAAAGAACTGTTTACTATTATCGCCGAAAATCAGTTAGAACTCCACGCAAAAGTTCCCGAAACTCTACTTTCTCAAGTCAAAATAGGATCGCCTGTTACCATCACTTCTGATGCGGATTCTAAGTTAAAAGTTCAGGGAATTGTGCGAGAAATTTCACCTTTAATTGACCCAGAAAGTCGCAAAGCAACCGTTAAAATTAATCTTCCTCCTCTCGGTGCAATTTCGGGTTCTTTCTTACGTCCGGGAATGTTTTTGCGGGCGGCGATCGCAACAAGCAGCACCCAAGGGTTAAAAATTCCGGCTAAAGCTGTTGTACCTCAAGCCGATGGGAGTTCAATCGTTTATCGGTTAACAGATAATCAAACTGTTCAAGCCACGCCGATACAAGTTGGTGAAATTCGGGGTAATTTAACTCAAGCTAGAGTAGAAATTAAAAGCGGTTTAAATATCGGCGATCGCATCGTTGTTTCGGGTGCGGCTTATCTCAAAGATGGCGATTCTGTGAATGTCGTTTATCCCGAATAAAGTGTTTAAATTGATCTTACTCCAGATTTAACAATGTCTCAATTTAGTTTATCCGCTTGGTCAATCAAAAGACCTGTTCCCACTTTAGTTTTATTTTTAATCTTAACCGTGGTGGGGTTGATGTCTTTTCCACAATTGGGAATTGATGATACTCCAAATGTTGATATTCCAGCCGTCAATATTACCGTCACTCAACCGGGAGCAGGACCCACAGAATTAGAAACTCAAGTGACCAAAAAAGTAGAAGATTCGGTTGCAGGTTTAGGAAATATTGATCGTTTAATCTCTTCTGTTCAAGATGGAATTTCCACCACAACGGTTAGTTTTATTTTAGGAACAGATAGCGATCGCGCCACGAATGATGTGCGAAATGCGATCGCTCAAATTCGTCAAGATTTACCGTCAGATATTAACGATCCCGTTGTCCAACGGTTGCGGTTTGCGGGGGGCGTTGTCATGACATATGCAGTGACATCTCCAAGAGCGTCTGTTGAAGAATTAAGTGATTTAGTAGATCGAACCATTAGCCGTGCGTTACTCAATGTTCCGGGTGTAGCACAAATTCAACGGGATGGAGGAATTGACCGAGAAATTCGCATTGAGTTAAACCCAGATCGCCTGCAAAGTTTAGGAATTACAGCGACGCAAGTTAATGATCAAATTCGGGCTTTTAATATTAATTTACCGGGAGGACGATCGCAATTTGGTGGAACAGAAAAGAGTATTCGCACGTTAGGAAGTGCTAAAACCGTTGAAGCCTTAAGAAATTATCCGATTGTTCTTCCTTCGGGGGGTTCAATTCCGCTTTCCAGTGTGGGAAATGTGATTGATGGCTTTAGTGAAGTGCGTCAGGTTGCTCGCTATTTTGAGGTCGAAAATTCTAGTGCTTCAAATTCTAAAGAAATTGGAGAACCTGTTGTTACTTTTTCGGTATTTAGAAGTACAGGCAGCACATTAGTCACGGTAGAAGAAGGGGTTCGTCAAGCGGTTGCTGAGTTAGAGAAAACGCTACCCAATGATATTAGTTTAGAACTGATTCTGACCGATGCTGAATCCATTCGGGAATCCTATCAAGCTTCAGTTGATGCGTTAGTTTTGGGGTCTGTTTTAACCGTTATCGTTGTGGGTTTATTTTTACGAAATTGGCGATCAACGTTAATTACAGCGATTGCGTTACCGTTGTCAATTTTACCAACATTTGTGGTAATGAAGCTATTGGGATATACCCTCAATAGTATGACTTTATTAGCACTGGCTTTAGCGATGGGAAACTTGGTTGATGATGCCATCTGTATGATGGAAAATATTGACCAACACATTGAAATGGGTAAAACACCTTTTCAAGCCTCCCTTGATGCTTCCGAAGAAATTGGGTTAGCGGTTGTGGCGACAACAGCAACCATTGTCGCTGTGTTTATACCTGTTGCATTTATGGGGGGTGTTCCCGGTCAATTTTTTCAACCTTTTGGGGTAACGGTTGCAGTTTCGACGATGTTTTCAACCTTAGTCGCCTGTACAATGACTCCGATGTTAGGGGCGAGGTTATTAAAGCCGAAACAGCAAAAAGAATTAACAATTTCTGATTATAAAGCCCGAAAAAATCGCATTCATCCTTATCGGGGTTTATTGCGTTTGTCCTTAAGAAATAAGATTTTAACGTTAGCCCTTGCGGTGGCATTTTTTATCGGAAGTTTGCAATTAATTCCGATGATTCCCAAGGGATTATTTGATAATGGGGATACAGGTTTAAGTACAGTTTCTATTGAACTTCCACCGGGTTCTACGTTGCAGGATCTCGATCAAACTGCCCAGAAAACAACAGCTTTAATTGGTGAAAATCCAGCCGTTGTCAATGTGTTAGGGGTCGTGGGGACTGGTGGGAATAGTGATGCAGGGGTGAATAAAGGAACGATTTATATTAATCTAAAGCCTCGAGAAGAACGGGAGATTTCCCAAAAAGAATTTGAACAGCAAATGCGCGAAAAATTTGAACAAATTCCCGGCGCAAGAATTAGTTTTCGCTCAGAAGGTGCTGGCGGTGGTGGCAAAGCTCTCTCGATAGTTTTAACGAGTGAAAATCCCCAAGCGTTAACCCAAACTGCGAATGATTTAGAACGTCAAATGCGGGATATTTCTGGTTTAGTAGAAGTGACTTCTACTGCAAGTTTAGTCAAGCCTGAAATCTTGATCAAACCTGATCCAGAAAGAGCAGGAGATTTAGGGGTTTCGGTTCAATCAATCGCCCGTACCGCCCGACTCGCAACGTTAGGGGATAATGAATCCAGTTTAGCAAAGTTTGATTTAGCCGATCGCCAAATTCCAATCCGAGTTCAATTAGCAGAGGAATTTAGAAATGATTTTGATATCATTCGCAATTTGCAAATTCCTAGTCAAACGGGCGATTTAGTCCCATTATCTGCCGTTGCTGAGATTACAATTGGCAGTGGGCCAGCAACAATTGATCGGTTTGATCGGGCGCGTCAAGTATCAATTGAAGCGAATTTAGAAGGGATTTCTTTAGGCGATGCGTTAGCGAAAGTGCAAGCATTACCTGCGATGAATCCGCTTCCACCTGATGTCGAACAAAAGTCCGATGGAGATGCCAAAATTATGATTGATATCTTCACGCGATTTTTGAGTGCGTTGGGTTTAGCGGTATTAGGAATTTATGCGATTTTGGTGTTGTTGTACAATAATTTTTTACTGCCTTTCTCGATTTTAATGGCGTTACCGTTATCGATTGGGGGTGCGTTATTGGGGTTGTTGTTGACACAGAAAGAATTGGGGTTATTTGCGTTAATTGGGATTGTATTGTTGATGGGTTTAGTAACCAAAAATGCGATCTTGTTGGTAGACTGTTCGTTAGCGAATGAACGAGACGGAAAGCCTCAATTTTATGCGGTAATTGAAGCAGGAGTTTCTCGTCTACGTCCAATTTTGATGACCACTCTTTCAACCATTGCAGGAATGGTTCCGATTGCGTTAGAATTAGGTGCAGGTTCTCAAACTCGCAGTCCAATGGCGATCGCAGTTATTGGCGGAATGACGACTTCTACACTATTAACTTTAGTTGTTGTTCCGGTTTGGTTCACCTACGTTGATAATTTTCAACATGGGCTACAGAATATATTCACAGGCGGAAAACGGAAAACGAAACGTTCTTCTAAGTCTAAAAAATCGCAACCCAAACTTCCCATCACAGATTAAATAAAAGTAGGGTGCGTTAGCGATCGTCTAAGGCACCTAAAACTCAGCAAACCAAAGATTGAAGGCATTTTTATACTCACTGTTCCCGGCGCGAAGTGCTAGAGTTGACGGGTACAAGTTGATTTTTAAACAACTTCCATATTATAGCTCTATAAATTACAAATTATGGTACTGTGTTACATGAATTCTTCATTCAGTAAAATTACCATAGATTCAAGTCCCAGGCTAATAGTGCAAGTCATTAAAAACCGACTTCATATCTAATCTTTAGTCCTCTTGAGAGGACTTTTGTTATTAGGCAGGGATTGAAATCCCTGACTCTCTCAATCAGCAAGTTTAACCTTTTTAATACTCCCATCTTCTTTCAAATCAACGATTTCAACCTGAACGTTTTGCCCTTCCGATAGAGAACCTGCTTTTTTGGGTTCTTTCTCCGTTAATTTAATCGTTCCCAAAATCTCATAAGTCACCTTATTTCCCTTAATATTAGTAACGATTGCCTCTAAAATTTGACCGATGTTAAACGCTTGACTACCAACAGCCTCGGCAATTTCTGCTTGACGGGCGGACTCAGCAACAGGCGCCGGAATCTCTCCAATTGACCCCGAACTTTGGTAATATCGCATTAAACGCGCTACCCAACCGAGAATCTGTAACATTACTATTGAATCATTTTCATAGGCTTTAAGATATTGAGTACAAGTTGCTTCTATTGTTTCATAATATCTGGAAGTTTGTCTGCTGTGACCAATACTTCGACCATTTTTAGTTAAGGTTTTCAGATAGTTGAAAAACTTCTGTCCAGATTCGTTGGGACTCACATAATTTCTGAGATAGGAAATCGCTTTTCTTAACTCATTTACATCTGTATTTTCTAAAACTAAAGTTTTGGCGATCGCGTGAGCAGTTGTCCACTGATTTTCTGTTAGCATTAGTACATTCCTTCTGGGGGTTCACGATCTGTTGGATAACGTAAAATTTCAGCAAGTTGTTTAAGTTGGGTAGTTTGAATCAAACTCGAATGAGCCAATTGAATCTTTTCTCGAATAAACTGTTTTAATTCTTCACCCATTTTTGTGTTTTCTGAAGGCTGAAAATTAGAATAGCGTTCTTGTAAATCTTGCTGATTTTGTAAAACATTAGCTGCGGTTATTTCAACTGTCATTGTTCCCATTCCGATGGGTTTACCGCCTCCCACTTTCAACGCTATTGGGTAGTTTTCATCTTGTCCGAGAGCAATTAGTAAAGTTCCGAGTTCCGCAGATTTGAGGTTTTTAAAGCGAATTTTGGTTGTGAATATATATTCTTTTGCCGCTTGTTGAACAGGAATTCCCTGATTTTGACCTTTATCAATCGCTCGAATGGTATGATAATAAAACTTCCGTCCTGCAACTTTTCCCCGTTTAAAATAAGCGGTTCGTTCATCCGGGCGAGGACGATAAAGAGACGGCATAAAACCCGTTGAAAAGTTATGATTTTCGCATTTTGCATCATTAAATTCTATTAAACCTTGCCAATCTAACGCCCCAAAAACTTGACTCGCAGGACACAGTTTATCTTTGCTTTTACAGGGTAAACGTTCCGGCGGAATTTTATCTTTATATCTTGAAGTAATAACGGCTAACGTGCTATTAGTAATCGCTTCATAAACTGAACGAACACAGCCTTTTAATGAACTTCCTTGAATCGAAAGTTTTTGATCAACGTCTTGAATCATCGTTTTAATTAAGGGAACACGGGTATTAATATCGCTTCCCATTGCGACAATACCCGTTGAGACATGAACCGCAGTTTTAACGGTTAATTTTAGTTCAAGAGTTCCATGAATTCGATCATTAAAAAATTGCTGATGTCCGGCTGGAGGTTGTAAATTCGGGCGGTTTTCTGGAAATGAAACCAATTGATAGGGTTTATAATTATTAACTCCTACATCAGCATTTGTAGCAGGAGGTTGGCTGGGTTGGTTAGGTCTGTTTGACTTTTTGATAGGGCGATTTGTCATTGTTTTTCCTGAATAGTTAGAGCGATAAAGTGTACAGTAGAAGTGGTTTTATTTTTGAAATAACGTTGAGCAATCTTGAAATTATCGGGATATTTAAAACGATTCGGAAAGCGTGTTACCGTTGGCTGGTATAAATAAGCGTCTCGCACTTCTGTTTCCCATTCACAATCATTCTCAACGGCTAAAAATTTGGGTAGAGAATCACTTTCAGTTAATAGCAAGACTTCAAAACCGGAACCTTTTCGTTTCCAACGTAGTTCTAACTTTGAGTTAAACATCTGTCCTTCAGGACTGGGATTTTGTTCAAAATCAGAGGGTAATTCTTCAACAATTCCACTCACTTTATCAACCCAACGCAGAAAGTAATAGCTATTTGAATTAGCATTTTGAGTTAATAACTCTTTCAACTCATCAACTGAATAAATATTATTATAACCAACAAAACTCATCGGGTTCCTCCTGGCTGTAACAGTTTTTTCCAAGCTTTAACTGAACGGGTAAATAAATCTTTTACCTGTTCTTCTCCTGAGAACGTTAATTCTACCCCAAATCCCAAATCCATCAATTGAGCCGCAACAGGTGTTTCTTCTATTTCTTGATTATCGGGTATTGGAAAACCATAACATTTTGCTTCTTCCCTTTCCAGAAATTCACCCGCACCTAATAACATTGTATTTTCCCATTTTTTCTCACTTCCGAGAAGGCTTATTTGCTGATTATCCTCTGCTAAAATGCAACTTGGATACTGAACAGTAGCAGAATTATACTGCACAGAAACCGTTCCTAAACCGCGAGATTTCGCAAACCCCAAACCAAACCAACCATCGTTCAAATCTCGCAATACTAAACCCATTAAACCTAACTGAGCGAGTGTAAAATTCTTGAAGTGAATTTTGGTTTTAAATTCTCCAGATGTACAGACTTGATAGTTAAATGGGCCTACAGCAACCGAACCAAAAACGCGATCAATTGCGACGCCGTTACGTTCTTCTATTTTGAGTTGAGTTTTGTCGGTTGGATAAGCATCTTCAATTCTAACTCGACTGGCAATTGAAGTATTTCCAAACATTTGATCCGTGAAAGATGAAAGTTTGTAAATATCGCAACTGGATATATTTTTAGTTTTGAGATAATCATACTTATCATTTAACGGATCATTCGCCCAGGGAAGGCTGGAATTACTGGAGTTTGTTTCTCGTCCAACAGTTCTCACAATGCGTTCAGCATGAGCGCGAATGGCTCCTTTTAAAGAACTCCCCGGAAGATAAATTGAACGTCCGCCTGTGTGGTAAGTTTCCACAAATTCCATATCGGGTTTTGTCGGATCTGCGCCTTCTTTTCCCGATTTAATTAAAATCGGCCCGTCAGGAATAATCGTTAAATTGATTGTACAATGATTAACTAATTTTTTGTGCATTGTTATTTTCTGAATTAATTTGAATTGATTCTAATCTCGGTTTTGTTCGACTGGATTTTCGGCTTCAGTACGTTGAGATATTTTTGTATTGAGATGTTCAATCAGTTTCCCAACCCATTCATCTTTATAGTCTGAAGCATCTTCATAGGCTGTTTCATCATTTCTGATGATTTTTTGTAGATAAGTCAACAAAAATTCGGGATGATTCTCAACATCAACCCAACGCATTTTATCAATTTCTAAACGAACCACACCTAAGCCGCGAGAACGTCCGCCACCTAACGGAATTTGTTCGGTTTCAAACTGATGCAAACCAATCATTAATAAACCTAATTCCCAATCTTCTGCATTTTCTACAACTGCTTTAAAATCAAAATCCGTTCCGCCTGGTACAACTTGATAATCATAAAGTTTACCTTCGGATGCGGTTTCTGTATCTCTATCTATCGCTACTCCATCTCGTTCTTGATATTGATTAAACCAAGTGTTAGTATCAACAGTTAAATCTCGGACTTGAAATTTACTCGCTATCCAAGGAGAACCAAACAAACTAGATATTAAGTCTGTATTTTCAAGAATATATTCGTGCAAACGGTTTTCTTTTTCTTGTGAGTTCAGATTCTTGAGTTCGTTCATTTTGAACTTTGCTAATTCTTTAGAAGTGAGCGACCATTCATCATTTATACTCGGATTACCGACTAATTTAGGGTTATTTCCTAAGATTCCTCGCAGGAAACTTTCAAGACGCGATCGCAATGCGCCTTTGAAGCTAGAACCCGGAATAAAAGGCTGTCCTAACGCATCTTTAATCACAGGTAAATCCGATCCAATAGGTTCAGTTGAACGTCCTGCACTAATGCGTAATGCGGTAATTGTGGTCAGTTTTCCAGTTAGTTCGAGTCGATTTTTAAAGGTTTCAAACATAAGAGTGCATCCTGATTGAGATTAATTAAAAGTTAAGTAACTAAACACATTTTCTACAGAAATATGCCAATTTTGTAGTAAACTTAAAAAAGGTAAATTATCCTGATGGCGTTTAGTTTCGGGTTGTTGGTTTGGCTTAAATATCATCACCATTCGTTCTTGCGGATCAATTAACCATCCCAGATCAGTCCCGTGATTTAAACAAAATAAAATATTGTCAATTACACGGGTTGAACTTTGATCAGGGGAAAGAATTTCGATTGTCCAGTCGGGTGGAATTTCAAAAGTATTTTCGATTTCTCCATTAACATCAACAGGGATTTTTTTCCAAGTAAAAATACTGATATCTGGAACCAGCGAACGACCCCCAAAAGTACAACGTAATTCTGTAAAAGCACAGGCTAAACGTTGAGGTTCAGCGACTTGGTTAATCTCGGTGACTAAGCGAGTTTGGAGTCGGCTATGTTTACCTTTTGGCATCGGTTTTTGGTAAATTTCACCCTCAATATATTCACAAACAGGTTTGGTTTCGGGTTGTTGTAAAAAGTCTTTGAGGGATAGTTTAGGGGGTGATTGAATTGAAGTCATGTGATTTCTAAAAGATTACAGAACATCAGGATTTAATCCTAGTTGTTTAAACTCTTTCACTGCGCTCGACATGATCGTGAGTTCCATAGTGCCGAAGTGATAAATTGTCCCCATCAACAATCTTACAACTGACTCGCATACTTAAATTAACCCGAAAATGATCAATAGTTGTATTTTTGTAAGTCTCAAGTTGTACACCTCCATCCCCTTTCAAAGCTTGTACTCCATTTTTTGATTGACTAAGTAACTTAGAAACTTTAGCAAGGGTTTCTTGAAGTTTAGCTCGTTCCTTGTTATCACTAACTCTTTGATAGTCCTGAACAAATGATCGCTCGTACCTAAGCTTAGGAAAAGTCAAAAGTTCACCAGAGAGAAGTTCAGTTTTTTTCTGATCCCAGATCAGGTTTCCCCAGTTCGATAAAATCACTTCGCCATCAACTTCAAATATCAATGCTTCTTGAATGCCTCCAAGTTCAGAACGATTAAATTCTACTCCGGCTACCATCAGTGCTATTTCAAGGGTATAAGGTTTAATGACAGTCTCATCAATATTTATGGGTAGTCGAGGAATCTTAATCACTTCAGAGTTTGCGCCTTCAAAAATATAAATGATTTCATCAGCATAAAACATTCCAATCGTGTTTAAATATCCCTGTAAAGCTTTAAAACCACCCACTAAATTGAATTTGATTTCATAGCCATATCTTTTAAATTCTGGCAAAGTTTTTTGAAATTGTTCTAATAGTTGATCAATACCCCGTTTAAACTTGCCTGTACTTTTAGTAGACAGTTCCTCTGGAGCATAAACTTCAACTGTCATTCCTTTTAACTTTAACTTTAAGAAACGTTCGACAATATTAGCTGCTATTTTTCCCTGTGCTGTATCTGTTGTAATTAACCAATGTTGATCTTGCGGATTTTTCTCTGTATACTCATAGATACCATAAATACCATTGAGTTCTGCACTAATTTCTCTAATTTCATCATCTTCCGTATCTTCATTATAGAGTTTATCCTCGACTCGTTGTTTTAAGGTTTCAAGAATCTTTTGAACGTCTGGATAATATTCCATTTCCTCAACAGTATAGTTAGCCGCTTCATTTAAGCGTTCTAGCCAGCTACTCGGATCATAATCTCGGTCAATTTGATTGGTCAATAAACTTGTACCGACTGTTGAAATAATAAATTGTGGCATGATGCTATATTCCTAAATATCAAGTGAGTAAAATGATAAAAATGCTTTAAAATTCACCTTCGAGTTTGTACTTCAGGTAACGCGCACCATATCCTAAGTAACGACGTGTTAGCTGAATCAAAATAGAGTTGTATTCATCTGTTTTTGCTTCTTTTGAAATCTTACGAGCAAGTTCTTTCAACTTACCATCAATGTCTTTAATTATTGTTTCAGCTAAAGACTCTTTACCTCTACCCCACTTATTATCACGACCTACTTGATAACGTAAAAAGTTTTTAATCGCTTCTGTGCTTTCTGTACTCTCTGCAACTCTCACTAAATTGCGAAACTGTGATTCTTCCAATTTGCCGTATGAAGCTGTCTTATTTAAAGCTATTTGTATAGCAATCACGATTTCATCTTCCTCTTTACGAATACATTCCTGAATTTTCAGTTCTTTTTGAGCCTGAATTCTCAATTCTTTTTGTTGTTCAATATCTTCGTTCATACAGCTTTCTCCCGGAATTCTAAATGAAACTCATTACAAATTTGTATCTGTCCAAACCCTTCGTTTGTTCGTTCTCCGACTCCTTTACTTTCTAATGTTTTTAAAGCGGTAAACCAGAGATCAGGTTGAGTTGTACTAAACAGATAAACGCCTCCTTTATTCGTGACTAACTCAACGTCTTTCATCAACCCCCAAGCCGCATTCCAACCTGAATAATAGTCATAACTGCTATAGGCGACTTCTAGCTGGAAAGATGAATCATCAACTGTTGCAAATTCTTTCAACATTGCTTCTGAAATAACAGTAGTTCGTCTCCATTTTTCAGTTAGGATAGCATCAGATTGAAGGTCAAGTGTGAAGTAGGTTTTCTCTTGTGAATATTTGCCTGATGCTGGACTAAATAAACTTCCCCAGAGTTGCCATCTTTCTTTTAGTTTATCATTAAATTGGTGAATTCGCTCCTTTACTGAATCTAACTTTTCTAGTAACTCAGCCTGAATCTTAACTTTCCCTAACCCTCGTGAAATTGAACCACCTAAACGAAATAATTCACTGTTTCTCTCAATGAAATGAAGTAACTTCTTTGCTAATTCTTCTTCTGGGACTAGAATAGCACCTCGATAGATTGACGGCTTTTCCTTTTTGGGTTGAGATTCATTCAACACCTCAATACTGTAGAGAATCGATTCCTCAGCCGTCGCCCGTTTGCGGTTTATTCCAACTCTCGTTAACAGGCGTTTGTTTGCCGAGAGGGGATGGTACTTATCGTTTATTTTACAATAAAATCCGCTAAAATTATCAACGCGATCATAATCTTTTGGACAATTTGGATCATAGAGTTGACCATAATCTTCCGCACAAAACTGATCAATTAAAGTATCAAACACCCCATTTCCTTTATCTTTAAAACCAGGCTTCGCTTTGGAACTGAGAACGGTTGCAGGAAGAACTAAAACTGTATCAATTTTTGTGTGATTTTTAGGTGGATTGGCTGGATAAGCATTTTGAAAAATTGCCGAGTTTTCATTTAAAAATAGGGCGTGAAAATCATCGTTGGGTTCGGGGTTTTGATTGGATTGTAACAGAACAGAAGCAAACGCACCTCGGATAACAGAACCGGGAATATAATCTTGGGCTTCACTAATAGAACCGCCTGGTTTATGACGACCAATTGCGAGGGGAGATAACGCTTCTATTTCGAGTTGAATTCGATTCATTTTTGGACTCCTTTAGCGAGAAATTCCCAAGCTGAACTCTCTGTATTAATGTCAGATAATGTGCTTTCTAAATTCCAAGTTAACCAACCTAAACCTGCGGATTTACTCCCACCCAACGCATGAATATGATGCAATCCCGCAGCGATTAATACTTTGGCAAAATTTGGACAGTTGGGTAAGAAATGAATCTGACCTGTGAATTGTAATTTTGCGTTGACGGGAGAGGTTTCTAGAAAGTAAAGTTTTTGTTCTTCTGCGGTGCGACGACGGCGATTAATCGTTACACCGGGACGTAAAATTTCAGGGAGATAATCTGGATTTTCTGTACAAATCAAATCATCAAATAAAACGCGAGAGGGTAAGCTAGGATTGCCAAAGATTTGACAGATTAAACAGTGATATTGATCATCAATTTGATATTCATCACGATGAAATTTTTGTTCCTCATTTTCCGATAAACCCTCTCGTTGAGGACACATGGTATTCGGTGTAGGAGATTCACAAACCCCCCAACCTAAACCCCTTGTTATTTTCTCACATTCATGTCGCAAACGACCTTTAATTTGAGATGCAGGAATGAGTAAATTTCCGTCTGTATTGCGAAGAATAGGTTTATCCGCCAAAGAACCCGATGAACCTCCCGCACCCACGCACAAAGCAGTGTCAAGCGTTGCAGTAATGGTGTGAGATTCTATCGATAAATTGAAGTTTTCTAGAGAGATCATTGATTCGCCTCTGTTGGTTGTTCAGATGCTTTTGATGAGTCGGTATTTGTTTTTTCAGTAAAAGCAAATAGGTCTACTAAATCTCGCCAAATTGTTTCATAATAGGGGTCTTCTGGCTTGTCTTTATCGCGTTTTCCATCTTCATACATCCAGGGTGCTATAATTCCATCATTTGTTTTTGCTGAACACCAAACGTCTTCAAAGTCTTGTTTTATTGTACCTTTTCCTTGAGTTAAACGTACCCTAAAATAGCGATAATTTAGAATTGCGGTGCGTTTTCCTCGTTCGAGTAAACTGCGAATTTGATACAGTTGCGATCGCGGAAAATCTACGTTTTTAAAAGCTTGAACAGTTTTCAAAAGTCCTCCGATTTCATGTAAGGTGTAAGGTGCTGCATAGAGTCTTAGCTTGGGTTTGGTAAAATCTTTTGTAAGTCCTTGTTCTCGAAACTCTTTAATACTCGATGCAATCATTGTGACTGATTTCATGGTTAAAAAGTCTATTGTTCCCCCATAATATCCTTGTTTTCGCAACAGTTTTGCACGTTCTTTCGCCGATTTCAGCAGTTGATTTGTTAACTTATCAGCATAGTAAATCGGTGTTTCTTCAGCAGTAATTAAAACTCCGGTTGAGATACTGAGTTCACATTGATTATTTCCGGTTGGAAGATTATCACCATGACAACGATGAACCGCTTGAGGCGTGTAGGTTTCATCTGAATTATAACCCCTTGTTTTCAGCAGTTCTTCAAATTTTTCACCCAATGTTTTGGCAACTTCTAACGCTTTATTTGCCGGAACAATTAAAAGAACATCATCTCCGCCAATCGTAATAATTTCAAAGGGATGAATCCAATCTCCATTTTTGTTTTCAATATCTGGATCGGTTAAGTTTTTTAACTGATGGGGTCGGAGATGTTCAGATAACGCATAATAAACGGCTTTTTCTGTTGCGTTGAAAATATCTTGGCTAAATTTTTTGTAATCTTGGGGGGTTTTAACTTCTTTCTGAATATAACCTCCCATGTTATTACCATCGGCGTAGATATAAGCAATAAAACCGTTATAAACATTCCCTAATTCTCGCACAGTTCCGGCTTTTTTAGGCTGGTAACATTCAGGATCGGGACATTCCGAATAATATTTATCCTTCTGTTCGCGGTTTTCTTTGAGATAGTCTTCAAATTCCCCAACCCAACTTTTGATTTTAATACCTGTCGGTTGCCAACCTAATTGAAGCTTATTAAACCAAGTTGGTAAATGATCTTGTAAAGCTTCATCTTTAGCAATTTGACCCACAATTTTTTTCCGAACTAATGCTTCTGATACAAGCGGTTGACTTGCAATTTCATCGATTTTAGCAATAGCTGAACGGCGATCACTTTCATCCCGAACTAAATAAGGATGAGTTTCAAACATTGGCGGATAACGACGACTCAGGCGGTTTTCGGTGTGATTTCCACTGCGTCGCTGATTGAATTGAATTGCTAGTTTTGTGACCAGTTCATTAAAGCTTTTGCGGTTTTTAAATTGTTCGTCTTCGTTAACATCTGGCTGTTTATAATAGGCTTCTAGCAGGGGATGATTTCGATTTTGACGATATTTTTCCAGCCAAAAGCAGTTTTCATCGATAGTATCGGGAAGGACACCTAAACGCAATTCTAAAAACTTAAAACAATCTCCAACTGCACAGGAATTAGCGGTTAAAGTTTCGTAGGTGTAACGTTTTTCAATGGCATCACAGAGTTGATCGACGAATGCAGCCGGACAAAAGGCTAAGATATTTCCGCCTGTTGAATAGATGATTAATTCAGGGATTAAAGCTGCTTCTAAATCCGGTAAATTTTTACTCAGCCACTGTGAAATAGTAATGGACTTGCCTTTCCCAAAAAATGCGGGTAAATCAACTAAATTAATCCGATCTAATAGTGCCGATGCGCCCCGAACGTCGGGTAATTTTGCGGCTTCAAATACATATTGTTTGATTTTAGTTGCCCCTCCGTAAATTAAACCGATTTTAGAATTCCAAAGGGTTGAATATTTTTCAGTTAATTGTTTTAAATCAGCTAAAGTGTCGGGAAATTTTATATCTTCTAATTGCCTCACCTGTTGAACGATTAATTTAACTTCCTCCGAAACTTCCTGATTTTCCAGCATCGCTTTTCGCATTTGCTGTAATATTTCTAGATTGACTTGAGGTTGAGTTTCTTCTCCCCAAGCCAAACACCAAGCGATGCCAATGGATAAATCTGGTAAAGAATCTGTCATTATTTCACCCTTGATTAAACGTCTATTGAAAGCAGTTGAGATGAAAACCCCGTCTGGTTTTTAACTGATTAAATAGTGGTTCAAAACTGATAACACGGCGATTTTATTGGGTTGTATCATTCCACAAACATCAACAATAACCTGTTTTTTATGGTGTCCTAGTTTGAGAATGGCTTGGGCGTGGTAGGTGAAAAGCTCTGGGGTCAAACCCCCTTTTTTACTGCTTTGAAAATTTCCTGATCAATATTTTTTTTATTCTAACACGTCATTACCCTAACCATTCCGATTAGCCCGTTGAAGATAGATTTCAGAATATTGCGGTAACAAGACTTGAAATCAAGTCTGATAAAACACAGTTTAAACGCTATAATACACCCAACAACTATCAAGGCAGGAGAGAGTTTTGAGTCAATTTTACCTATAAAATAAAGGGACTAACTAGAGCTTCTCGAGAATGAGTCTTAATCCCCGGTTCTCGACTAAAATAGAATCTGTACGATGAAAATAATCGGTTTTTAGATTTGATCAGAAGGCGCTTCTAACGACACAGAAAACCAGACGTACCTATACAAAGCGGTGATCAACAGCTACACTCAAAATCAAGTGAAAAAGCAGGAAGTAAGTGTTAAACTGTATGATAGGAAACTGTCACGCACACTTCGCGCTGGGAGGGGTGAGTGCTGAACTCAAACCTGACGCGCTAAAAATAATACAGAGTTGAATTAAGTTCGGGAAATCAGGTTGTATGACAGACACAATTCGCATTTTTTTGGGACGACTGGAACTGATGTTAGCAGTCGGATCTGCACTCGCCTATACAATAGCTTGTCTGATTCTTCGCTTTGCTCAAAGTCGGTTTATCTTTTTTCCCTCCAGAAAAATTCAAACTACACCCGCAGAATTTAATTTACCTTATCAAGAAGTTTGGCTTCCTGTAACGACAAAAACGGGGAAGCTAGAACAGGTTCATGGATGGTGGATTCCTTCTGATTCCCCTACGGAAAAGCGTGTTATTCTTGATTGTCATGGTAATCGCAGTAATATTAGTGCGAATTTAGATTTGGCTCAACAATTTCATCACATGGGTTTGTCTGTTTTTTTGATTGATTATCGAGGATATGGACGCAGCACCAAACGGATTCCTACAGAAACAACTGTTTACGAGGATGTAGAAAAAGCTTGGAATTACTTAATCCATGAACGAGGGATTAATCCTCATCATATCTTTATTTTTGGTCATTCTCTCGGGGGTGCAATCGCAATTGATTTAGCCTCTAAACATCCAGAAATAGCGGGGTTAATTATCGAAAGCTCTTTTACTTCTATTCGTAAAATGGTTGATTTTCAAAAAAGATACTGGATGTTCCCGATTGATCTCCTCTTAACTCAAACCTTCAATTCAATTTCTAAAGTTTCTCAGCTCAAAATGCCGATTTTATTTACTCATGGCACAAATGATCGCGTTGTTCCTGTCGAAATGAGCAAACAACTCTTTACCGCAGCAATTGAACCCAAACAACTTTTAATTGTACCCGGAGCAGGTCATAACAATGTCCGTCAAGTCGGAGGAATTTTGTATCACGAGGCTTTACGACAATTTATCGAACAATATTAACCGAAAATCGCGTTAAGTTTTATCAAGATTTTAACTCGACTATCTAGGGACATTTAATTAATCTTGCTTATGAGTGCCAACAGAAATTTATATCTGGAGAAGATTGTAAATCTCGATTTGATTTGTAAAAATCGCCGAAGTGATTTACAATAGAAGATCTAAACTTAGAAGTGCAATAATGGAAACAGGTATTTTATCTGGCTTATTACTCGCTTTTGCTAACGGTGCAATTTGTCTAGCGTTACCCGCAGTTTTAGCCGCAGTTCCGAGCAAACGTAAGTCAATGAATCATGTTACTTCTGTATCAAAATCCCTCAACCCGTCTGAACTGATTACTCAAGAAGCTCACTAGAATTATTTTTTGACTGAAAATAAAGTCTGACTTCACTATGGAAAATTGTTAATCAATCAAGTGCCTATTAATCTGGGGGGATAGCCAGATAACCTTTAGAGTTTTAGGCTTTTCCCCTTATTTTCCATCAAAGACGCTGGTGAGTCAGATGATTATTTCCAACCCGCCCGATCCATCAATCGAATCGCCTCGGGATTCTGTTTACCATAGACGGCGACATTCATTGAATCACTTTTGAAGGTTCCAAACTGACTTAAAGTCCCTGAAACAGGTACTCCCGAAACAACAGGATATTCATGATTTCCTTGAGCAAAGATTTTTTGGGCTTCAGGACTCACCAAATATTCTAGAAACTTCACCGCTCCTGCTTTATTCGGTGCTGACTTCACGACTCCTGCACCACTAATATTAATATGAGTCCCCCGATCTCGTTGATTCGGGAAAAACATTCCGACTTTTTGGGCAACGGCTTTGTCTTCCGCTTTGCTGGAACTCGCTAAACGCGCTAAATAGTAAGTATTAGCAATAGCTAAATCTCCAACCCCGGCAGCAACGGCTTGAATTTGAGCGGTATCATTGCCTTCTGGGGGACGACCAAAGTTAGCAACTAAAGCCTTAGCCCATTTTTCGGTTTCTGCGCCGCCATGAACCTCTAGGAGCGACGCCACTAAAGATTGATTGTAAATATTACTCGAAGAACGAATCAGCACTTTCCCTTTCCATTTGGGATCTGCTAAATTTTCGTAGGTAGACAGTTGAGCCGGATTGACTTTGGCTTTATTGTACATGATCACTCTAGCCCGTTTAGACAGACCAAACCAGTGATTTCCCGGATCTCGTAAGTTAGCGGGAATGGCGTTATTCAAAACCGAAGAGGAAATAGGCTGAAATATCCCTTGCTGCTGGGCTTTCCACAAATTTCCCGCATCAACGCTGATCAGCACGTCTGCGGGACTATTAGCACCCTCGCTCTTAATTCGTTCAGTTAACTGAGCTGCATCACCTTCAACTAGGTTAATCTTAATGCCAGTCTTTTTCGTAAAGCCTTCATAAAGTTGATTATCAGTGTCATAATGTCGGGATGAATACAGGTTAACCACTCCTGCATTAGCAAAACTAGGATTCCTTCTACCGAGTTCTCCTAAAGTTACTGCGGCGATCGCTGTTCCACTTGCTAAAAATACTCTTCGTGTAATTTTACTCATTTCGGCTTTATTCCTTGAAATCAAACGTTTTTAGAGCTTCAAGATTCTACACTCTAGGGATTAACTTAAGCTGTTAATGCAAGTAATTCTTAAGTTCTAATTCCGAAGAAAGATTCTATCATAAGAAATGGGTCTTGATTAAGAAAATTTTGGATGAGCTTTAGACTGAGACTAACTCAGGCAAAAAAAAGACACCCCAGCAGTAGCAAGGGTGAACGGTTCAAGTCAAAATCAGCAATTCAGTTGCAGTAAAGGGTATCGCGAGTATTGCGTCCCGTCACCGGGTTTGTTCCTTCAGCTACCGCACAGAGCTTTTGCTGCATATCTCGACGCAATAAAACATCGGTGAAATCAGCCCCCTGGATAATCGCATTGGTAAAATCAGTATTATAAGCATAAGCCCCTTCTAGGATGGCATTGGTGAGATTAGCTTTGTTAAAGCGAGCCGTGTCTAAGGTGGCATACCGGAGATCCGCCCCTTCAAAATTCGTCCGTTGTAGCTTCGCCCCAAACAAACTAACGCCCCGCAAGTCACTATGGCTAAAGTTACTTTCCTGCAAGTTCGCAAAGTCAAACTCAGAGTCAGTGAGAACCTGTTCAGAGAAATCAGCATTTAAGAGGGTTCGCTTCTCGTAGTTCTCCGCCCCTGCGGGTTGAGAAGTTATCCCGGTTACAATTAACCAAAGTCCAACGAGAAAAGCTAAACTAATGGTCTGAAATCGTAAGAAAATACTATTATTCATATCCCAACTATTTTTTCAAGGTCTGAACTCTGATCAATATTTATGTTAATCAAGTCCGCAAACAAATTTCAATTCTATCCTACCGTGAGTATTCCTTTTTCGAGCCGTGATTCTTCTTATCCCCTGTCTCAAACCATCGGAACTTTGGGAGAACAACTGGTACAAGCCTGGTTAAACCAACAAGGTTGGGAAATTTTATTTCATCAGTATCGCTGTCGTTGGGGAGAAATCGATCTGATTGCACGAAAAATAGCAGACTCAAAACCTGAGTCCACTGTAATTTTTGTAGAGGTAAAAACCCGTAAAAAACGCAATTGGGATGAAGATGGCCTTTTAGCGATTACCCCAACTAAACAAGCCAAACTAATTAAATCTGCTCAAACCTTTTTAAGCGATCGCCCGGAACTGGCTGACTTCCCGTGTCGGTTTGATGTTGCCCTGGTTCGATGCGATCGCCTCACCGTTGATAATTCAAGTCAGGATTCTGGCTCAATCACTCCTGAGTCCTTGTTTCCGACTGCCCTGGGTCAACCTGTTCAGTGGAAAGGCTATCAGCTCATCCTACAAAACTACATTCAATCTGCATTTGAGGATCAGAGCTAAATCTTTAAGCCAGAGCCTCTGGACAATAACCCAGACCTTGAACAAACTGAGTTCGGAATGCCTCAATATCCTCTCGATTCGGTTGACCATGAGACACCACAGCCACTTGATAGCGACGCATCACACTCAAGGGAGACTGTCCTGTTTCTAGCCCCCACAGGGCCATCTTAATCCGAATATTCGGTTCGTAGGGAATTCCCAACTCACTCATAAACGCTCTAAAGTCTCCATGCTGTTTGGCTGTTAGAGACTGACTCATTTTAACTTTGACAATCCAACCATCGATTTGGTGAATCACAGTCACCAACCGGACAGGGAGTTGAGTCTGAGTGCGTAAATGATCTACAACTCTAAGCGTAAGGCTGGTATTGGCAAGGTAGTAGAGGTATTCCATCGTCGATCTTCTCCCGCATAGTCCTCCCGCCTTTAGATCGCTTCTCTTGTTCTGGCAAGACTGGCGATGAGGAGCAAACAGGGCGGGTTCTGTGCTTCTCGGTTTTACCGCTTTATACTTATATAGTCGCGAGATTAGCTTACTCTTGCCAGGGGAAAAGCACCCGATTTGAGATGGGGGATTATACCCAAACTGATTGGGAATTGAGTAATGAACGGCTTTGAGTATTTCTGAACACTATGGAAACAGACAGACTGGACTGGACAACAGAAGGTTATGACTACGAACTCCCGGAGGAACGAATTGCCCAAAACCCTCTCATTCCTCGGGATCAATCTCGCTTGTTAGTCGTTGATTCGCTCACTTCTCACCATCACCGTATCTTTCAGGATCTCCCCAATTACCTAAAATCGGGTGACTTACTGATATTTAACGATACTCGGGTCATTCCGGCTCGTCTCTATGGTAACAAATCCAGTGGGGCTGCCGTTGAGATTTTGTTGATCGAAGAACGAAAGCCGAATTGTTGGTTAGCTTTAGTTAAACCGGGAAGACGCTTTAAAATTGGTGTTCGGGTTGAATTTGAACCGCTCAACTCGACGGATCAAGAGGTTCTGCAACCTTTAAGCGCTACCGTTGTAGAAAATGATGCAGCCACAGGCGGACGGTTATTACAGTTTGATTTACCGGCCGGACAGTCTTTGATCGAACAATTGGATCAGTTTGGCCACATTCCTTTTCCCCCATACGTTACCCAGTCAGACGCCTTACCTCAACAATATCAAACGATTTATGCCCAACGTCCGGGGGCTGTTGCAGCGCCGACTGCGGGTTTACACTTTACCGAGGAACTGTTTGAACGGTTGCACCATCAGGGCATTAACAAGGCGTTTGTAACGTTACACGTGGGAGTGGGTACGTTTCGCCCCGTAGAAGTTAAAGATATTACCACTCATCAAATGCACGCGGAATGGATAGAAGTTTCCGCAGAAACCGTAGAACAAATTGAGAAAACGAAAGCCAATGGGGGACGAATTATTGCCGTCGGAACAACCGTAGTGCGAACCTTAGAAGGAGTAGCGATGGCTGAGGGTAAACTGACTCCCTACTGCGGAAAAACAGAGGCTTTTATTTATCCAGGTTATCAATTTCGGGTGATCGATGGGTTAATTACTAATTTTCATCTTCCCCGTTCGAGTTTAATGATGTTAGTCGCGGCATTAATTGGTCGTCAACGCCTGTTAGATTTGTACCAAGATGCGATCGCTCAAAAAGCTGAGGGTTTTGCTCATCCCTATCGTTTTTATTCCTTTGGGGATGGAATGTTGATTTTACCAGAAGCCGTGATATCTTAAAAAAAATCAGGTTGGCAGGATTTGCCAACCCAATCTACTGGTCTTTGACATACTCCCCATTTCTAAAGAAAGGGGATTCTCCAAGCCTCACGGCTTTGGATTACTGATTCATTGACAACCCTTACAGCATACTGGTTTCCCAATCAACTCCAGAGGGGTGAGTCTCCCC